>JANNON010000155.1:0-5895 GCA_031399105.1 Blastocatellia bacterium
TCGCCGCCGCGCAAACCCAACCCGATCAAAACTACCCACTCGATGGCATCGACCTATCACCAATTCTCCGCTTACCAACACCCAACACCCTAAATTCAACACCCTCGCGCACCTTCTTCTGGCGCAACAGGAATCAGGATGCTGCCCTGCGCAGTCCCTGGAAGTATCTCAACGACGGAACGCGGGAGTACCTCTTCAACCTCTCAATCGACCAACGCGAACAAGCCGACTTCCGCCACCAAAACCCCGAGATGTTCAATGAACTCCGTATCGCCTTCAATGCTTGGGAGTCCACCGTCCTCGCTCGTTTATCCACAAAATAGCTATCGACAAGCCTGCAAGCGATCCTTCTCGCCCAAGAAACCGATAAGCGAACCTTTCCGACGCTCTCCGCTCGTTTCGACTTTAGAGGGTTGTTCTGACTTTTCAACTTTGACTTACTTTTTAGAAGTCGTTACACTGGCCGCCATAAATTGGACAAGGAGGCAAATAGTGGAAACTACAGCAACGTCAAAGGGACAGATTGTGATCCCTTCATCGATTCGACGAAAGTTCGGTATCAAAGAAGGGACGCGCATTCAAATCGAGGTTGATGAAGGTGCTAACGAAATCATACTCAAGCCAATTACGCGCGAGTTTGTGCATAGCCTCAAGGGGAAATTCAAAGGTAAGGGACTTCTGGAAGAACTTATGGCGGAAAAGGAATGGGAGAAGAAGGTCTAATGCCCAGGAAACCGAAGATCATCGTGCTGGATTCATGGGCAATTATGAGCTATTTGCAGGGTGAGCCCTCAGCCGAAAAAGTAGCTGACATCATCGCTGATGCGCATGATGATGGTATTCCCTTGCTCATGAGTGTCGTCAACGCAGGCGAGGTTTGGTACATCATCGCGCGCCGAACCTCAGAGGCTGATGCGGACCGCAGCCTCCGTGAGCTAAAGCAACTGGGAATAAGACTGGTAGACGCCGATTGGGATATCGCTCACGACGCTGGCAGGTTCAAGGCAAAAAATAGAATGTCTTTCGCTGATTGTTTCGCCGCGGCGCTTGCGAAGCAACGAAAGGCACACCTGGTTACCGGCGATCAAGAATTCGCCCAAGTGGCGGCAGAGATAACAATCACCTGGCTCAAATAAAACCATCATTGGAGAGACACTTCACATGCGCGCACGCATCCTTTTGAAGCCTAACCCTCTGGCAGCTCTACGCATCGGTAACGGCTGCGCGCCGATTGTCGGGCATGCACTCAGTGATGTGAGCCTTACTCCGCGAAGGCATCCAACGACGACCTGGCATCAGCAGCCTTTTAATTTCAAAGGAGAGTCTTTATGAGGCCTTTTGTTCCCGAGGTGAAAAAACTGGCATCCAAGGTTCTTTTGGTGATTTTCGTAATTACCACGTTCGTTGAGCCGGCCATGCTCCCAACGTCCGCGCTGCCTAAGACCGCGGCAAACACACAAGCCAAGACCGAATCCAGCGCCAGTGTTCGGATCAAGCGAGTCGAGCAAGGTTTGCTCCCGGCCGTGCTGATCAAAGGCGATCCGGCGTGGTCTATAGAAGAACGGATGAAGTTCTACAACGTCCCCGGCTTGAGCGTGGCCGTGATCAAGGACTTCAAGGTCGATTGGGCGCGATCCTATGGCCTCAAGGATATTGAGACTAAGGAAGCGGTAACGAATGAAACCCTCTTTCAAGCGGGCTCAATTAGTAAATCAGTCAATGCGATGGTGGCGATGAAGAAAGTCGAGCAGGGAAAGATCTCGCTCGATGAACCTATCAACAACAAACTCGTAACGTGGAAACTTCCAGACAACGAGTTCACTGCCAAGAAGAAAGTTACTCTTCGTAATCTACTCAGTCACACTGCGGGCACAACGGTTCATGGGTTCCCCGGTTATTCCCCAACGGAAAAGGTGCCCACGCTTTCTGAAGTGTTGGACGGAGCGCGCCCGGCTAACACCGCACCGGTGCGAGTTGATTTCGAGCCGGGCTCGAAGTTTCGTTACTCCGGCGGCGGTACCACCATCTCGCAACTCGCAATCATGGACATCGAAAACAAGCCCTACCCACAGATTGCCAAAGAGACCGTGCTCGATCCTTTGCAGATGACCAACAGTACTTACAGCCAGCCGTTGCCGAGCGATTTGCGCAAGCAGGCAGCCTCAGGTCATCGCCAGGACGGCAACCTCGTTGAGGGCAAGGTTCATGTGTATCCAGAGATGGCAGCGGCGGGGCTCTGGACCACGCCGACCGACCTCGCGAAGTTTGCGATTGAAATGCAGCTTTCGCTGGCCGGGAGATCGAACAAGGTGCTCAGTAAAGAGTCGGCGGACATCATGACGAGGGCGTTTCTGGATAATGTTGGCCTGGGTTTCTTCATCGACAAACGCGGAAGTGCGCTCTACTTCGGCCACAATGGCGCCGACGAGGGATTCCGCGCCGAGCTACTCGTCAGCAGGGACAAAGGCTACGGCGTGGTGGTGATGGCGAACTCTGATAACGGCGAGATTCTGCGAGAGGTTCTGCGCGGAGTGGCGCGCGAATATGCCTGGGAAGAGTTCCTGCCCACCCCGCATGATTTGATAGCGCTCGATGCGACGAAGCTGAACGATTACACCGGTCGCTTTCTCGCTAATCCTGATCGCGTGCTGACCGTGAAGAATGAGGAGGGAAAACTCTTCGCTTATCCTACTGCGGACCGCAAGTTCGAGTTGCTGCCCATCTCGGAAACAACATTCGTGAGACGTGACTCAAATCTCAAATACATGTTTGTGCGGAGTGGAACGGGCGATGCCTCAGGCTCTGGTAATGGAGAAACGAAGGCCTCCAGCAGCTTTGTCTCTATACGGCTTCAATTTCCCGACAACAACATTGTCGAAGCTCGGCGCATCAACGCGGAAACGCTCGTGCCGTTCGAGCTTTTGATGTTGGGAAAGTTCGACGAAGCGATGGAAGGGTATCGCCGGATCAAGAAGGAGCAGCCCGATAACGCGAGCATTAGCGAACAAAGAATCAACACCCTCGGATACGTTTTGTTGCAAGAGAAGAAACTGCCGGAAGCGATCGCTCTATTAAAAATCAACGTCGTGCTTTATCCCAACGCGTGGAACACGTACGACAGTTTGGGCGAGGCTTACATGAACAACGGCGAGAAGGAACTGGCAATTGCGAATTACAAGAAATCGCTGGCGCTCAATCCGCAGAACTCCGGCGGTGCTGAGATGTTGCGAAAGCTGGAGGGCAAACAGTAAGCGCAAGCTGGGGAAAATTATCAGGTCAGGAACTTTTTTCCAGCTGACTTTTAACTCCTGGGCCACTTTCCCCCCCAGGTGAGATTAATTCCTGGGCCACTTTAGTTTGAGCGGCGCAAAACCAGCACTTGAAAACTCGCAGCCATTCCTGACGGAAGGACCATTTCGCGCGCTTCAGTTCGCAACCTCGTCGCTTCGACTTCACTCACCTGCGCAGTTTGGCGTTCAAGCTCCTCAAGAATCCCAGCGCCAAGCAGGAATTTATCTTGTCGCTCAAACTTAACTAGTTCGAACCCATGCGATGAACACAGTCGCCTCACATGCTTCCAATCGATCGTGGTGGTGAGATCTTGCCCTCCCGGATCGTTCAACACATTCGGCATGAACTGATGTTGACGAAAGGCGCGAAGGGTCCCTTCGCGATAATGCTCCGCCTGGAAAAGCTCGTCGCCTTCTGCGCCGTAGTCGGCTAGAACTAAAAACCCCCGTTCGATCTTTTCGCTGGCCGTTCGCAGCCAATCGGCGATCTCCAGATTTACTTCAGCGATTTGTCCCTCGGCCGGCAACGAACCATGCTGCAGAAAATACTCTTCGAGCTCTGGCGTAGAAGCTGAGTAAACTTCCCACTTAAACTCGCCGTTCGCAGCGACACCGACGTAAAACTCAAGCAACCGGCCGTCACGCACAGTGACTCGGTGAACCGGGAAGGCATCGAGCAGTTCATTTGCGAAAACGATGTCGACCGGCGTATCGAGTTCGCCAAGGTGCTCGAACTGAAGATGAGTACCAAAGCGCTGCAATCGATCGGCCGCCAACGCCTGAGCATCGCGACTGCGTTCATCTATCAAGTAGCAGCAGTTTTCGTAGAGGTTGGGAAATTCTGTCACCAGAGTATCGAGCACGCCGGCGGCGAAATAACCGGCGCCGGCGCCCGCTTCGAGAATTCTTAACATCCCGGTCTTCGATAGCTCAGCATGCAACGAAACAAAGTATCGAGCAAAGGTAGCGGAAAATAAGAGACTGCGTTCAGGGCTGGTGCGATAGTCACCTGATCGGCCCCAACGCTCTATCCCTGACTGGCAATAGTAACCAAACTCCGGATCATAGAGCGCGGCGGCCATCCAATCGCGAAAGGTAATCGGGCCTGATGATTGAATTTGGGAGCGAAGCGCGCTGGAGTTTCTAGTTTCTAGTTTCAAGTTTCTAGTTGGAAAGTCTGGAAGGAATGCTGAAGAGTGACGGTCACAGCCATGGGAAAACATTCGTTTCCCGTTTCTATTGGTAACGTGTCAGAAAATTGAGAATCGCTGGTGACTTGAAGTCAAAGCTAAACCAATGCGACACGACCGATAACAACTTGAAACTTGAAACTCGAAACTAGAAACTCGAAACTCGAAACTTTTTTAGCTTTTCGGCTCTTCCTTCTCCAGCAGCCTGGTCGTGTTCTCAGTCACGCTCGGCGGTTGCATGAGTTCTGCTGTGTTGGGGCGAGGCCGCCAGCTTGGTATCGCATTCACAGACGCCGGCGGCAGTGCACCGGGGGCAAGCATTCCTGATCTGACCGCAGGCGGCGGAGCATAAGACGCCATCGGCATGGGCATTCTGGCTGGCGCGCCATCTTCAAATAGCGCGGCAAAAAGCATCCGCACTGGACCACCGAGAAAACAGATTATGGCAGCCACTGCACACAAAATCTCGAAGAACACAGCTCCTGAAAAGGAACTCAGGATTCCGAGAATGGGAACCAATAGCAGGCCTGCCAGCAGCAAAACTACGCCTTGCCGCACGCCCTTTCTCTTCGGGGACATCTCGCCCACAGCCTGTGGCTGGTACGCGGGCAGCAGGCCGCGGTTGTGCAGCAATTGAATCACACCGTCAAGCGGGAAACCGCACCGCGAGCAAAACCTGACCATGTCGGACGTTTGCTGTTGACCACACTGGGGACAGAACATCAACAAACCTCAATGTAGGAAGGACACCACTGTCTATCCGATGAATGAGAAACTGAAAAAGCGGCTAGATAATAACCTCTGGCACACCAACATCGGAAAACTTTTTCGCGGCGGCCAATCCGCGACCTTGCAATGCCGCTGCGCGCACCAGCGTTTCCAATAGGACGCTGATTAGCGGCGCAAGCTGTTCGGAAGGGAGCGCCACGTCCTTGAATAGATCCGCGTCGACGCGGAAACGTGCAAAGCAATGTTTCCGGGTCGCCTCAACCTCGTCAAGATACTCAAGCACTAATTGTGAGCTGGAGAGCTGTTCAGGGAGCGTCCACTCAAAAGGGTCGTCCCACAGGTTTGAGTTGAGACCGCCGCAGGTTTGCTCGACCGCTGCGGCGCTGCGGAGAACACACTCGCCGACCGAGTCACTCGCCGCCGCCGGGATGCTTGAATTCGCGGTTGTCGAATTTGAGTAGAGACCGTCGTCAGGAGTGTGAAGAATCAACAGTCGTGCGCGTTCGTGTAAGCGAGAAAACTCTCGCTCAAGACATTCTATTAGCACGCGAGTCTTTAGCGCTTCTGAGGATTGAGTCATGGTTTGAGAGCAGAGGTTAGATGTCGGATGTTAGTCTCGCATAAGAAAATCTGAGATCTGAGATCTGAGATTTGCGATTTGAGATCTGAGATCTGAGATCTGAGAT
>JANNON010000157.1:0-2895 GCA_031399105.1 Blastocatellia bacterium
CCGGCTTCTTTGGCAGCCTGCGTTCCAGTGTTCATCGCGACGCCCACATCAGCCTGGGCCAGCGCAGGTGCGTCGTTAGTACCGTCGCCAGTCATCGCCACCAAATGGCCTCCTGCCTGCTCTTTCTTGATGAGCGCCATCTTGTCTTCCGGCGTCGCCTGCGCAAGAAAATCGTCCACCCCGGCCTCGCGCGCGATCGTGGCGGCGGTGAGTGGGTTGTCCCCCGTGATCATCACGGTCTTGATTCCCATCTGACGCATCTGACTGAAGCGCTCGACCATGCCGCCCTTGATGATGTCCTTTAACTGAATGACACCGAGCGGCAATCTGTCTTCAGCCACGACCAGGGGTGTGCCGCCTTCTCTGGAAACACGGTCTACTATTTCTCCCAATTCTCCTGGCAACCCCGCTCCGAAAGGGCTCAGGTACTTCTCTATTGCATCGGCGGCGCCCTTACGGATTTCGCGGTGGTCGAAGTCCACTCCAGACATTCGCGTTTGAGCCGTGAAGGGAATGAACACTGCTTCGTGTGGCGCCAACTCACGACCGCGCAACCCATACTTCTCTTTAGCCAGCACGACGATCGAACGACCTTCCGGTGTTTCATCTGCAAGTGAAGAAAGTTGCGCGGCTTCGGCTAACTCTTTTTCGTCAACTCCAGGCAACGTAAAGAAGGCCGTCGCCTGACGATTGCCCAGTGTGATCGTGCCTGTCTTGTCGAGCAGCAGTGTGTTGACGTCGCCCGCCGCTTCGACTGCTCGACCCGACATCGCCAGCACGTTGTGTTGGATCAGTCGGTCCATACCGGCAATCCCGATGGCAGATAACAGGCCGCCAATGGTAGTCGGAATCAGGCAAACCAGCAGCGATACCAGCACGAAGATGGTCTGTGACGCACCTGAGTAGATTGCAAAAGGCTGCAGCGTAACTACGGCCAGCAAGAACACGATGGTCAATCCTGCGAGGAGAATATTCAGTGCAATCTCGTTTGGGGTCTTCTGCCGCTCGGCACCTTCCACCAAAGCAATCATGCGATCAATAAACGTCTCACCCGGGTTGGACGTGATTCGCACTTTGATCTGATCTGAAAGCACTCGGGTGCCACCGGTAACTGCAGAACGGTCGCCACCCGCTTCGCGAATAACGGGCGCGCTTTCGCCCGTGATTGCCGACTCATCGACTGAGGCAACGCCTGCGATAATCTCGCCATCGCCGGGAATGAATTCGCCGGCCACCACGAGCACGACATCGTCCTTGCGCAGTTGCGTAGCTGAGACTTCCTGCGTCGTGCCGTCAGGCAGAAGTTTCTTTGCCGTCGTTTCAGTACGAGTCTTGCGCAGGTTATCGGCTTGCGCTTTGCCGCGTCCTTCCGCCATCGCTTCCGCGAAGTTGGCGAACAGCACTGTGAACCAGAGCCACAACGTGATCTGCAGTTCGAACTGCAAATTGGTGACGCCTGCCACTGGTCGAAAAATCCCATAGATCATCTGCAAAGTCGTCAGCACGCTGCCGACTTCGACGACGAACATCACCGGGTTCTTCATCATCGTGCGCGGATTGAGTTTCACGAACGAATCGACTATCGCTCGTTTGACAATTTGGGCGTTCCAAATTGCTTGTTTTTTGGTCTTATCAGTCATGGTCTTTTGTCTTTGGTCTTTGTCCTTTGAATTTGGTCGGTTCGTTTCTCTCTCGGTGTAAGGCACACATTTGAAATCGAGAACAAAGAACAAAGACCCTTTTCTTCAGAATGTTTGTCCCGCCTGCATCAACAGGTGCTCGACTAATGGGCCCAGGCTAAGCGCTGGAAAGAAGGTCAGGGCGCCTACAATCAAAATCACACTCACGAGCAGCGTCGTAAACAGCGGAGTAGTTACCGGAAATGTTCCCAGCGATGGTGGTACCGTCTTCTTCGCCGCCAGATTTCCCGCAATTGCCAGCATCGGGATGATCATGAAAAACCTCCCGACCAGCATCGCCATGCCAATCGTCGTGTTGTACCAAACTGTGTTCGCCGAAATGCCTGCGAAGGCCGAACCGTTGTTGGCTGTCCCCGACGTAAAGGCGTAGAGAATTTCCGTGAGCCCGTGTGGTCCCGCATTGTTCAATTGCGAGGTTCCAAACGCAGGCGAAACCATTGAGATCGCGGCAAAGACCAGAATTGTCAGCGGAAAGACTAGCAAGACCAGCATCGCCATCTTCACGTCGTATGCCTCAATCTTCTTGCCCAAATATTCCGGCGTACGCCCAACCATCAGACCGGCTATAAACACCGCCAGTACGATGTAGATCAAAATGCCGTACATGCCTGCGCCTACGCCTCCGAAAATCACTTCACTCAGCATCATGTTGACCAATGGGACCAGGCCGCCGAGCGGAGTGAAGCTGTCGTGCATCGAGTTGACAGCACCACTCGAAGCGTCAGTTGTTACCGTGGCAAAGAGCGCGCTGTTGGCAATACCAAACCTCACCTCTTTCCCTTCCATGTTGCCGCCTGGCTGGGCGGAACTAACCGTTTGATCGGTCCCGGCAAGCAACGGATTCCCGCGCGCTTCGGCCCAGTAGGCTGTAGTCACACCGGCCAGGAACAGGACCGCCATCGCCGCCCAGACCGCCCAACCGTGCTTTGCGGATCCAGTCATGCGGCCCAGCGTGTAAGTTAGTCCGGCAGAGATTGCAAAAATCGAGAACATCGCGATCAAGTTCGTAAACGGAGTTGGGTTCTCGAGTGGGTGGGCGCTGTTGGCATTGAAGAACCCCCCTCCATTCGTGCCCCACTGCTTGATGAATTCCTGCGAGGCGAGTGGCCCTTGCGCTATCACCTGGTCCGTGACAACGGTCGTCTCCTTTGCGGTGGTACCATCGGTGTTGGTAACCACGTTACCGTCCGCGTCC
>JANNON010000105.1:0-13994 GCA_031399105.1 Blastocatellia bacterium
CTCAAATCTATCGCTGGTTGACTGCAAAGAAGGGACGAAAACCTTCGGCCGGTAAGGCCACGACGGAGTTCATTGAGCGACTCGGTGGACCGACGCAACTGGCCATTTGGGTGTCGGTAGCGATCGCCGTCTTCATTGGACTAAACGTACTCTTCTATTCATCGTTCTTCACCAACTATCCCAAAGGCGTAACTGACGCACTTAAAACTTTCGAGTTTTGGAGTAAGACTGGTAGGGAAGCGCATGTTCATCCGCCGCTTCAATACGTTTGGTGGCTGATAAGGCAGGAATCCGCATTGCTCGGTCTGGGAGTAATTGGGGCGCTGATAATTGTGCTAAAACCCCGGAACTCGTTCGCGCTCTTCTCGGCGTTATGGGCCTTCGGACTGATTGCGGCTTATTCCTTGATTGCTTACAAGACCCCCTGGCTGGCTTTGAATTTCATCGTGCCACTAGCGCTTATAGCCGGATATGTTTTTCAGTTCGCGGCGTCCTGGGCAGGTTTCCGGGAGCTAATCATTATCGGTGCGTTGGCGTGCTCCATCGGCCTTTATCAAACAATCGATCTTAATTTCGTCAGCTACGACAATGATGACAAGTACTATGTCTATGTGTACGCCCACACTCGCCGCGAAACCTTGAGACTGTTGGACGAGATTGACCGGATTGCCAAGCAAAACCAGGGCGGGCAGACCGGAATTACAATTGTCTCACCCGACTATTGGCCGCTGCCCTGGTATCTGCGCGACTACAGCCGAGTCGGGTATTTCGGCCGGATGTCTGACTCTAATGAGCCCATTATCATTGCGTCTGAAGGCCAGATCGCCGAGGTCCAGCAACGGTTCGGAACCCGCTATCAGCAGGTCGGAGTTCCGCTCCCTCTGCGACCTGGCGTGAGTTTGGTAGTATTTAAGCGACAGTAGTCTTCCATTATGGGGACCGATTGGAGAACAGCCATGCAGCGACGAATTGTTATGCCGCTTTTGATAACGCTGATTGGTCTGATGGGCTGTTCGAAACTTGCGACCTTTTCGCTGAAGCCGATCAGTGAAGTTGAATTCTCCGTAGCAGAAGGACTCTGGCACGACGTAAATCTCACGAACCGCTCCGGAAGAGACCTTCACGAGGTAAGGCTGACGCTCACGGTTATCGGGGAAAAAGGAGATCCCCACTCAGAAGAGAGGTTTTTTGCGCAGTGGCCCAATGGCCATACTGTCAAAGTGTCTCTTTCAATCTGGAACTCTCAGTCGAATGTGCAGAAGATCTCCTTGTTTGGCTCAAGTAAAGAAGGCAGGATTGAATCAACTTGGCTAAGTCCGCCTCCGAGACAAGACAAGCCATTGTCTACACCTAAGCCGCCTGAAACGAATCCATCTCCCACCTCCACGCCAGAGCCTACTAAGGCGAATCCCTGATTTGTTGCAAAGCTCGAGAGTCCCGAGTTTGTAAAAAAAGCTTGCGCAGCAATGACTTTGAGCCGTTAGGCTTGCCCTTCGGCGGCAATCAGAGCGTTGAGCGCAGAGACCGGGCGATTCGCGAGATTCATACGGTTTTCAAAGGGCAATCAATTACTTCGATCGAGTCGTGCCTCTTCGTCATCGGCCCGGTCGCTGCGCTCAACGGTTCTGAGTGCTTCGCTAGCCGTCTCCACCTGTTACCAGAAGCTGCGGGCACCGACCACCATCTTGCACCCAACCCACCTTCATTCACTTCCTTATTTCTTAAGCTCGCTGATTGCCTCATTAAAGTTCCTTGAGTTCAGGTTTTGGTTGACATTCTAAGCGCGAGGCCCGTATATTGAGCCCCCGTAAGTAGTCCTCTACGTTCAACTTTCTGGGATGGCTCTTTCAGACGATTTGCTCGCATGTTTAAACTCCAACGGCTAGAGATCACCGGCTTCAAATCCTTCGCGGACTACACAGAAATAATCTTCACTGGAGACGGAATTACCGCCGTTGTCGGGCCTAACGGCTGCGGCAAGAGCAACGTCGCCGACGCGATTGCCTGGGTATTAGGCGAGCAACGCGCCAAACAACTGCGTGGCGGCGAGATGAAAGACGTCATCTTTCAGGGCTCCCGGAATCGTTCCCCTAGCGGCATGGCTGAAGTGGTCATGCACATGGTGCGCGACGAAACCGTCGAAAATGAGCCGGATATTGAGGATATCGATTCCACTCTCGAACAGATCGACGAGCGAGTCGTCATTCTCGACGCCGCTACTCCCGAGGCAACGGAAGTCCCAATTCAGTTGATTGAGGCTTCCGAACCTGCAGGAGTTGCGGACGCTGTCCCCGCCGAGCCTTTGCCTGAAACAGCCCCAGCCGAAATTATCCAGCCGCGCGCTCAACATAAGCGCCACTGGCGCCGTCGAAATCTGGCTCTCGAGTTCCAGCCGGGCGAGGCCGTATCAATCACACGGCGCCTTTATCGCTCGGGTGAGAGTGAGTACTTGCTCAATAATCGGCCCTGCCGGCTGCGTGACATTCAGGATCTCTTTTCGGGTACTGGTCTGTCTGGCGGTCATTACGCGATTATCGAACAGGGTCGAATCGGCCAAATTCTTTCCGCCAAGCCGATGGACCGTCGCAACATCATCGAAGAGGCTGCGGGAATCACGAAGTTTCGCGTCCGGCAACGAGCGGCCGAGGCTCGCCTCGAATCGGCGCGTTCAAATCTGTCGCGCATCGTCGATATCATTTCCGAGATCGATCGGCAGGTGAACAGTCTGCGTCGGCAAGCCGCGAAGGCAAAACGCTATGGAATCTTCCGGGAAGAACTTCGCGGGTTGCTGCGCCAGGTGTTTGTCGCTGAAGAGCGAAGGCTGACGACGCTTCTCGAAGAGACGGAGACCAAGCTGCAGGAAGCGAGCGCGCTTGAAAGAAACGTCGCCCTCGAGTTGGAGCAACGCGAAGAAAGTGCTCGGAATGCTACGCATGGCGCTCGCAAGATCGAAGATGATTTGGCGGCTGCCCGATCAGAAGCGGCAGAAGCCGTGCTTCGTCGCGACCGGCAGATGCGCGAAAAGACTTATCAGGAAGAACAGGTAGTCGGTCTCGATAAGCGCAAGAGTGAAGTGGAGACGGAGATCGAAGCCCTGGCAGCGCGGTTAGTCCTGGTCGAATCAGAGTGCCGGCGGCTACAGGAAGAGGACGCACGACTAAGAACGGAAGCCGACGAAACCACGCTGTCGTTGCGTCTGGTTGAAGAAACGCACGCCGCGAAACTCGACATAGCAGCCAACGCCGAAGCCGCGTTCGAAAGCGCGCGAGCAGAGCTGTTGAAGCACACTGCGGTTGCGGAGCGGTTGCGCGAAATTGCACGCCAACTTGAAGGGACTCTCGAGCGACTTGCGATTCAAGCCGATGGTCTGGCGCGTGAGGGCGAGCGAGCAGTCGCGCAGCACAGCGAGCGGCAGAGCGAAGCGGAAAAGCTTAACCTGGAAGTCACCGCCGCGCGTGAACACATCGCGCAATTGAATAAGGAAAGAGAAGTTGCCGTCGATGCGGTCGTCTCGGGACACGAGGCGGTCAGCGATACTGAGGCTGAGCTCACGCGCGTGCGCGATGAGAATTCGCGAACGAAACATCGGCTCGAAAGTCTGAAGGAGCTCGACGATCGCCGCGCTTACTACTCATCAGCCGTTCAGCTCATTTTTTCTCAGGAGGACGCCGCGCGCGATTTTCATTTTATTGGCACTCTGGCAGATGCGTTAAATGTCGATGCGAAATGGGAACGCGCGGTTGAAGGTGTGTTGGGCTCTTCCTTGCAGGCGATTCTGGTCCCAACACCAGATGACGCCGCACGCGCTGCGCAATGGCTACGCGAGAACAACGCGGGCCGAGCGAGTTTTCTAGTGGCTGGGCTGCACGGCGGTAGCGAAGAGATTGACACTCTCGTTTGCAAGATCGAGGAACGTCCGGCCTTGTCGCTTTCCTACTCCACTGAAGGGCTTGACGACCTGCGCATCAGCAATTTGCTGGGCGCTCCACGCGAGTTAGTCGCAGTTTTGAACCGCACCCTGCCGCAGAAGATGAACGCCCGTCTCGCCAGCAGTCTTGATGATGCGATGGCCAAGTCGCTGGCGACTGGTGAATTTTATGTCACGCTCAATGGTGACTGGGTGACGAATGGTCAATTTGTAAGTGCGGGAGACGCGCGCGCGTTGGAAGAAGGCGCCGGCTTGCTCGCTTTCAAGCGAGAATTGCGAGAGCTCGAGGCAAGAGCAGAAGTGCTCGCCGGGGAACTGTCCTCAGCAGAGATTGCGGCCACAGACGCTCGCGCACGGCTAGTCGATTTGGAAGATGTAGTCGTGCTCTTCAACGAGGCGATTGGCCGCGAAGAGCGCGAAGTCATGACTCGCGAGCTGACTGCCGCAGGATTCGCGCAGGAGATCGAACGAGCTGAACGTCACATGCGAGTCGTCGCGGCCGATGCCGCTCGCGTCGACGAGGAACGCAACGAAGTGCAACGCCGTCGCCTAACCGCCCTCGAAGAAGCCGAGGCTGCTGAAACGGCGCGAACAACGGCTACAGAAACGGTCACCGTAGCTTCGATCCAACTGGCAGATGCGCGTCGCGATGCTGAATTGGAGAATGAAGGGCTGGCACAAAAGCGTGCGATTGCTGCCGCGGCTGCAGAACGACGCCGCGCAACTGCCAGCGAGCTGCGACGCATGGAAAGCGAGTATGTCGATCTGGCTGCGCGCGTTGAACGCCACCGTTTTGAAGTAATCGAGACTACTGGTCGTACCCAGGAGTTGCGAGCATCGATCACCGAGCTCGAACGATTGGTGGAAACCGCTGCGTCGGAACGAGAGCAGGAGCAAGCGCAGATTGCTGCGCTCACCAGTAGTTTAGAGGCAGCGCGTCAGCAGGCCGATGCTCTTTCCGCAGAACTTTCCGAATTGAACCGGCATGCGGCTGAGATTCGCGATTCGCGTGCGGCGATTGAAGTGCAACGCGCAGAAGCACAGGCGCGTCTGACCTTCGTTCGAGAAACCTGTGCCACCGAACTTAACCAGTCGCTCGCTGAGTTGGCGCAGGAGCAAACGCTGGAAGATGACTTTGATCTTGACTCAGCTCAGGCACGAGTCGAAGAGCTTCGTTCCCGCATCGAAGGTTTTGGGGCAGTGAACATGATGGCGCTGGAAGAGTTGAACGAAGCAGAAGAGCGCCTGACGTTCCTAACCACACAACGGACAGATATCGTCGATGGCATTGCCTCTACCGAAGAAGCGCTTCGGGAGATCAAGCGCCGATCCCGTGAGCGCTTCCGTCACGCGTTTGAGCAGATCAATAAGAACTTTGGCGAGTTGTTCCAGGAGCTGTTTGGTGGTGGCCGCGGCGAGATGAGTCTCATCGAAGCTGACGATGTGCTCGAGTCCGGCATCGATGTAATTGCCCAACCACCTGGCAAGCGTCTGCAAAACGTGTTACTGCTTTCGGGCGGTGAGAAAGCAATGGCCGCCCTGGCTCTGGTGCTGGGAATCTTCCATTACCGGCCTTCGCCGTTCTGCCTGCTCGACGAAGTCGATGCGCCGCTTGACGAGGCGAACGTCGGACGCTTTACTGATAAAATCGCGCAGATGTCGACGGACACGCAGTTTATTGTCATCACGCATAACAAACGCACGATGGAGATGGCGCGCGCACTATACGGCGTGACCATGGAGGAAGTCGGAGTTTCCAAACTGGTTTCTGTAAAGTTCGAGTGAGCAAACAACCTAAACTGATTCTGTCAATTCTCCCCGCCGCGCTTGTGATTGTTAGCGCGGCGGTTTTCACTCGCGGGCAAAGTTCCGGTAAGACGAACACACGGCCCAGCGCAACTGCTCCCACCACAGTTCCTGCGAATCCCGAAGCTGGGCGGCCGGTTGATGACGGAAGCCGCTACTCATACGAGTTCAAGCAACCCGAGTTCTATCTCAGGCACATCACGATCGAGCACGATTCGTTGGGCCGCGGAAAGATAAAGTTTGAACGCAAGAATGAGGAGATGCCGGTTGAAGAGGCGCTGGAGGTTTCGCCCACGGCGCTGGCCCGAATTCTCGGTTTGTTCGAGTCGCTGCAGTTCCTCGATTCTCAGACACAGTATCAGTCCGAGAAACAATTTCCGCACATGGGCACCATGTGGATCAGGATGGAGCGTGGCGGACGCAAGCGGGAAGTGCAGTTCAACTGGAGCAACAATCAGGATGCTACGGCGCTTTCGAACGAATATCGCAAGCTTGCCGAACAAGCGGTCTTTGTTTTTGACATGTCAGTGGCCCGCGAGAATCAACCGCTGAATGCGCCAAAACTCCTCGATGGTCTCGATAGTATGTTCAGGCGTGACGCGGTTTCAGATCCTCAACAACTCATTCCACTCCTCAAAGAAATCTCCACCGACGAACATCTTCCGCTCATCGCCCGCAACCATGCGCTGCGATTGCTGAAGAAGCTCCAGAAGTGAGTGCTTTTGCGCTAGACCAGAGTCGAACCTTAGCGCACCAGTACTTACGATGGACCAGCCGCGTGCTATAATCCGGCCCCTCGTTAGTCACCGGCTTGCGCGACTCAGGACCGCTAACTCATTTGGTTTCTCGCGTTCCTCATGAGGCGCAAATAATTCACTGGAGTGCTTCGCATGTCCCCCAAGCGAATCTTCCGCCTCGCCTACCACGCTGCCCAAAACAGCGCCTCGCGGTTTCGCATCCACCAGCTTCGCGATGGCGATGCCTTCGCTGAACTATCGCCAATCTTATTTGCAAGAGGATACGAGTTTGGTGGGCTGCTGCTTAATCTGCCTCCGGGCAACAAGCACGCGTTGCGTCACATCGACGTCTCGCATTTGACTGCTTCGGACCTTCTGGTACTCAACACAAGACCACCAGTACACGATGAGAAGATGGGAGTTAACCGGCCCGTACTCACGAGTCATAACACTCTGGAAGCAGAAATCTTCCACGCTCTCGATCCATACTATTTTGAAATTTGCGCACGGTCGCAAATGTTGTTATCGGAATCGATGGCGGACAAATTGTTGAGCGGATTCAAAGACCGGGCCAATATCCTGTTCCGAATGAATCGTGACGGATCATATTTGAAGCACCGTGGTCGCCGCGATCGATATTGGCAAAAACTTCCGGACGAGAAAAAGCTCACTGCCGCGTATTTGATCCAGATCCCACAGCTCTGGGAAGACGGCCCCGGATTGCTGGCCGCGTTTGGGATGGCCGGAACTGAGACGTTGGCTTGGAACTATCTGCTGAGGACTCGATTCCAGGATTGGATTGGCTGCTATCAGTTCCTGATGGCTGAAATTGTTCCCGGTCAGCTTCCTGCTGATCCTACCAGCCTCTCATTTGCCGATCAGTGGGAAGTTACACCCATCTTGACTGTTCCACTGCTCGCATCTTCCGCTGACACCAGCTCAACAAGTCCGATTCTTAACTAAACAAAATCGAATTGGTTTCGCGGTGAAATCAGTCCGTTTGTTTTCTCTCAGCCTGATCGCTTCCTGCTAGTATCCGCGCCAACACTCGACTCGACCATTCCAAGGAGAGTTCTCTGTGGAATTGCTCACCTTCAGTTCCAAATCAACCAGCGGTCTAAAACTCTCGGTGTGTCAGTTTCATGAAAACCCTACCGTGCTTAAGAGAATCTGGTTCCGAAACGTTTTGTCAGCGCGCCGGATATTTCCACTCTCAGCTGACCAGAAAGGGATTTGTCATGCCAAGCGAAAAACAGATGAGTCGTATCAAGTTCCTGGTGACCATCACACTGCTGCTAACCATTCTGGGGAGTTTGCTCACCTCGCCGAGGGCGCTCACAAAATCCTTTGCCTCCTCGCGCCAGCACACTCCAGCTTATGTCGCACACGGATTAAACTTTAGCCCTTTCGTTGATGGTCAGGATCCGAACCAGGGCGCGTTTGTGACTGAAGAGCAATTGATTGCAAGGATGCAGATCATTGCTTCGCATACTCACTGGATCCGGACTTTTGGTTGCAGCCGGGGGCTCGAGAAAGCAGGAATGATTGCCCACAACATGGGCTTGCAAGCGGCGGTGGGCGCGTGGCTCGGTCCTAATCTGGCGGCGAATGATCTTGAAATCGCCAACCTGATCGCTGCTGCCAATGCCGGCCATGTGGATATGGCGATTGTCGGCAGCGAGGTGCTGCTGCGAAATGATCTCAGTGAGGCTCAACTCCTGGCCTACATGAATCAAGTAAGGCAACAGATTCCCGCCAATGTTCCAGTGACTACAGCTGACGTGTACGGAGTGTTACTGGAGCACCCTGCCGTGATTGCGAATTCCGACATTGTGCTCTCAAATCACTACCCGTATTGGACGGGTTATTCAATCGAGATTGCCATCGCCACTCTTCACCGCGAGTATCAGCAGGTCGTAGCGGCTTCGGGAGGCAAAACGGTGCTGGTCTCAGAAACAGGTTGGCCCACTGCGGGCAACACCATCAATAACGCCGTCCCTTCGCCGGAGAATGCCGCCTTTCATTGGCTCAACTTTGTGAGCTGGGCCAGGGCTAACAACGTGGGGTACTTTTATTTCTCGGCCTTTGACGAAACGTGGAAAGCAAATTACGAAGGCCCACAGGGCGCACATTGGGGACTATGGACCAAGGACGGGATCTTAAAACCAGGAATGCAGAGTGTCTTTGACGGGCAAACGATTCCGGACAATTGGACCAACCCCGGCATTCCCGGTGGTCCGGGGACACCGACAATAGAACTCGCTTATGTACCGCCCTACGGTTCTTCCAATAATCTACTCGGGCAAGTGCTGCACGTAAATCCTGAGGCGCATAAAGTCGCGGTTTACATCTTCGTTAACGGCTGGTGGACCAAGCCAACCTTTGCGACTCCCCTGACCAATATTGCGCTGGACGGTAGCTGGCTCTGCGATATCACGACAGGTGGTTCTGATCAAAACGCTACGGCGATCACTGCCTTTCTCGTTCCAAACGGCTACACCCCGCCGCCGATGTCTGGTGGGCAAACGTTGCCGCCTGAGTTGGATGAGAATTCAATAGCACGGGTCGATATTCAGCGCCCCAGCACCGCGCCATTCATAGAGGGACGTGTTACGAACGCTAGCGCTCAGAGCGTGAATCTGGTGACAATCTCTCTTAGCGGTACTGAGACAAGGTCTACCAACACTCACCTCAGCGGTAACTACTCGCTGCTTAATCTTCAGCCGGGCGGCAATTACACCGTGACTCCCTCGCATCCTGGTTTCAACTTCAATCCGGCAAGCTTAACTTTCAACAATCTCGCTGGCGGTCAGACAGCAGATTTTGTAGCGTCGCCGATTCCGACGCCAACTCCGAGGACCAACGTTGCTGCGGCTGTTAACGGCGGCCTCACGACCGTCTCGTCAACCTTCTCCGGTTATGCGGGGAATGGGCCGGCGGTGATCAATGGTGATCGGAAGGGCGTGAACTGGTTGGGAGGCGGCGGCTGGAATGATGGAACGGGGTTCAGCTTTCCCGACTGGCTGCAGGTTGATTTCAACGGCAGCAAAGTGATTGATGAGATCGACGTCTTCACACTGCAAGACAACTACTCGAATCCGAGCGAGCCTACTGAGACGATGATCTTTGGGAGCTATGGCTTAACGGGTTATGAAGTGCAGTACTGGACTGGCAGCGCCTGGGCGAACGTGCCGGGCGGAAGTGTTAGTGGAAATAACAAGGTCTGGCGCCAGTTCACCTTCCCTTCGATCACAACCACAAAGATCAGAGTGCTGACTAACGCTTCCGCAGATGGCTACAGCCGATTGGTCGAAGTCGAAGCATGGGGCGTCGCTGGCCCGCCTCCACCGCCCACAACGACGAACTTCGCGTTGGCAGCGAACGGCGGCAGCACGACTGTCTCATCGACTTTCGCAGGTTATGCCGGGAATGGGCCGGCGGTGATTAACGGCGATCGGAAAGGCGTCAACTGGCTGGGAGGCGGCGGCTGGAATGATGGCACTGCGTCCAGTTTTCCTGACTGGTTGCAAGTTGACTTCAACGGCAGCAAGACGATTGATGAGATCGACGTCTTCACACTGCAGGACAACTACGCGAACCCGAGCGAGCCGACGGAAGCGATGATCTTCGGTAACTATGGTTTGACGGGATACGAAGTGCAGTATTGGACGGGAAGCGCCTGGGCGAATGTGCCGGGCGGAAGCGTGAGCGGGAATAACCAGGTCTGGCGCAAGTTCACGTTTCCATCGATCACGACGACAAAGGTAAGAGTATTGACCAATGCTTCAACGGACGGCTACAGCCGGCTCGTGGAAGTCGAAGCCTGGGGTATTCAAGAGCCCTCGTCACGGCCCAACGTGGCGTTGGCGAGTAAGGGGGGAGTGACGACAGTCTCGTCTACGTTCTCCGGCTATGCCGGCAATGGGCCGGCAGTGATCAACGGAGATCGCAAGGGAATCAACTGGCTCGGAGGCGGCGGCTGGAACGATGGCACTGCGGCGAGCTTTCCAGATTGGTTGCAGGTTGATTTCAACGGCAGCAAAACGATTGACGAGATCGACGTCTTCACACTGCAGGACAACTACGCAAATCCGAGCGAGCCGACTGAAGCGATGGTCTTCGGTACTTACGGTTTGACGGCCTATGAAGTGCAGTACTGGACCGGAAGCGCTTGGGTGAATGTGCCGGGTGGAAGCGTCAGTGGTAACAACAAAGTCTGGCGCAAGTTCACATTCTCTCCGCTTGCGACGACGAAGATCAGAGTGCTCGCCCACGCCTCGGCCGACGGCTACAGCCGGCTGGTCGAAGTCGAGGCTTACCAGGCACCCTAATACTGCAAGCGCTACGAATTGTCAGGCTGGTCGCTTTCGCCTCACCCGCAAGCGACCAGTTCAGCGGCCAGTTTGCAGAAATCGATCGCGCGGTTCTCGGCCCAGAAGCGATCTTCTTGATTGTTTCCGGCGCTCGGGCTAGCAGTGGGGCTAGCGCTGAGGAACGCAACATGACCGCCGTGTTCCGTGGCAATGAGCAGAATGTTGGGATTTACCCTAACGGCCTCCGCGCGCAAGGGTTCAAACGGAATGAAGGGATCGTCCTCGGCGTGAATAATCAAAGTAGGAATTTGTATCTGATCAATTATGCGAATTGAACTTGCCCGAGTGTAGTAGTCGTCGGCGCCGTCAAAACCGTGCGCCCGCGACGTGAATCGATCGTCAAACTCCCTGACAGTGCGAGCAAGACGAAGGTCAGTCAAATCGTACAGGTCGGGGTAAAGCTTCTTCTTAATTTCAATTCGCTTTCTCAGGCGCTTAAGAAAACTCTGGTGGTAGAGCCAGTTTGAACGTTGGGACATCGTGTCAACGCTTACGCCAAGATCTACTGAAGGCGAGATCGCGCACACTGACATCACCTGACGCGGATAGGCAGCAGCGTATTCGCCTGCGAGCTTTAGCAGCATATTGCCCCCCAGCGAAAAGCCGACCAGCATCAACCGTGACAAACTGTCACGCTCAATCAACTCACCGACTACTGCCCGCAAATCGTCTGAGAGCCCACCGTGATAAAGCGTTGGTGTCAGATGCTCCGTGCCGCCACAGTTCCGGTAGTTCACCCGCACGACATTGAAGCCCGCGGCAAAACCCTTTTGCGCCATTGCGAGCATGTAGACTGAGGAGGTCGAGCCTTCCATGCCATGCCAGACGACCATGGTCGGGTGCCTTTTGCGATCTGTTTGCCAGCGGCAATGCGCAAGCACCTGAACGTCGGGTGCCACCTGAAATAATCTATCCTCATCATTGGTGCGTTGACTCAACCGTCTGGGCCAGGCGTAGGCCGCAAGCGTCTGAGCATGTCCGCTAACAAACAATGGGTGTGGTCGAAAAGGTTTGGCTTCGAAAAGTTGGGCGGTGCGAGTAAGCAGATCCGAAGGCATTGCGTTACTTAACACCTTGGAAGCCCAGTTTTATCGTGACAGCAACGGTCAAGGTGGTTCTGTCAGGTTTGAGCGATATGTCGACGTGGGTTGGTGGGGTTGTGCCCAGAGCCAGATAGTCCCGAATGATCGTACTCATGACTTCGTCCATTGGCTTGTTCTGAGAGCCTTTCACGACGCTTTGATCAAATACGTCGCCCGTTCTCAGCGGCCATTTTGTACGCACGCGCTTCTCATGAATTTCTGTAAGTCCGGTGATAGTGAGGGTCCCCATTCGGTACTGTGGGCCTTCCACCACTGCGAGGTTATACGAAACTTGATTGCCGGCGTCGTCGAACTCGGGCTTTGGTCCAACCCTGGCTTCGAGATAACCCTTTCTGCCGTAAGCGTCGCCAATCGCCTCAACACCTTTGTCGAACTTAAGTCCGTTGGCCACCTCTCCCTTTTTCATCCCAAGGATCGAGTCCAGCTCTTGAGCAGAATACACTTGATTACCTGACCAGGCAGCTTTATCCCAGTTGTAGATCAGCCCTTCTTCCACCGGAACAGTGAGATCAACTCCCTTTGAGCACTTGCCATTGTCGCCAGGCTTTCCAACTGGGGTGTGGAACCTGGCCTTGAGCTGGCCCACTTCGCGATAAAGAGGGAACAGCCGCACGATTGCAAAGCTGCTCACGATCTTTCGTGAGAAGTCGGTGCCGATTATTTCTTTTGCTCCAGCGATCAGTTTTGACTCGGAGACATTCGACGACCCGGGAAAGTGCAAAGCGCAAATCGGGAGGGTGATACCGGTAACTGAAAAGACCTGCTCCTGTGTTTTGCCGCTCTGATAAGCCATGTGCTCCACCGCTGCCTCGATCTGATGTTCCTTTAACAACTTCTTCAACGCTCCTGCGATATTGTTCAGCGTTTCACCGGCGTCGGGAGCAGTACCAGTAAAGGAAGGTACTTCCCGTTTCACCGCTTCATAAAGTTGTTCATCGCTAAACCAGATGAAGTTATCGAACACCACTCGAGAAGATCCGGCTGTACTCTCCTCAACCACAAAAACAATAGTGGCCGCGTTGCCGTTGGTCCGAATCCTGTACTGCAGTTTCTTGAAGAGCCCGCTGTCTGCCAAACGTTGCGTCGCCTGATCGACAGTTTCGATATCAAAAGGCTGACCAATCTTTAAACCGGTGGCGGTAATTACCTCAGCAGGCTTCAATTGTTTCAGGCCTTCAATCTCGATCTGTGAGATCTTGATAGCTGATTGTCCCTGCGCAGAATTCGCGGTGATCAGAATCACGAGACTGATGAACCAGCCCAAGGAGACCGTGGCAAACCAGTAACTAGAAATAGACGTGTGACTGGACATACAGTTGGCGTTAGCGGGCGGTTGCAAACTTTAAGGTATTCGGCACGACCAGCGGCCGTGAGAGAATTCGACCATAATCTATCAGGACAAGCGTGAAAGTTGAACTGCCGATCAACGGAACATTCGAGATATGACTCCCAGGACTCGTACAGATTTGATCATTGAAGTCTGGGAAGCCCTGGATTGTGAGTCGGTGGGTGAAAAGGAACTGCGTCTAATACAAGAGGCAGTCGCCGAGCATTTTGGCGATGGGGCAGTAGACAGTCCGGCCGCAACCGCCCGGATTCTTGCGGATGAAGGAGCGGTGTTGCGACATCCGGAAGTGCTGGACCTTGATACCAAGTGGCGAGAGTCGGAATTATCCGGTCTGGCAGATCTCCAATTCATCACGATTGCGGCAGCAATTGAATCCATGAGTAAGCTTGACGATGCGAGGCAAGAGTTTGCTCGTGATGGACGCGAGAGACTGGTCAGCGCGATGGCGTTGAAACTGAAGACCAGGGCGCAAACGTTGGCGCGTAGTGATCTCTTAAATGCTAAGGAACGAGCGATTGCGAAAGAAGTCGCGCAGTGGTTGACCATCTGGCTTAGTGGGCCAGAGTTGTTTCCGGAGTGGTTAAGTCTGCGCCAGCGCTCAGCCGACTTTATTGAAAAGTTTGAGAAACAATGAAGATGTACGGAGTCTCGGGGGGGGGGTGGGGGGGGGTTGAAGCACCCCGACGGAAACGCAAAAAA
>JANNON010000175.1:0-6384 GCA_031399105.1 Blastocatellia bacterium
TTTAGACCTGTCCCCTCCCCCCCTTCCCTGCTTTGGGTTTCTCTTACTTTACTTCGGGGGTTTGGGGGGGGGGGTTGTTATACCCCTGTGCAAAACAAACTCCCCCCCCCGCCCCCGCGCTGCGGTACTGACTGAGACCCACTACGCTGGAATGGGGGAGAGGCTACTGGACTAACTCGGCCCGGTGCAAGTGGTCCCTTGCGGCCTTGCCGAAGAAAGCAAATCCGCTCGTAAGATTTTCGACAACACGTCTCTTGAATCCCCGACGCGTTTATTGAATAAAGGTCTGATTCGACCAAACTGCCATAAAAAAGATCTGGGCGCTGGTAATTCTCATGGAACCAGGCCTTTCATCGCAAATCCAACAATTCTCTTGCGTCTGCCAAGCCTAAATTTGAGTTGCTTGTCTCTAGTCCCCCCGTCTCGCTGTCAGGAAGGCGGACCCTGTCCCGCTTCACCTCTCGCAACCGCTTACGTGCAATCAAGCACTCAATCTCCAAGTCATGCAGAGCGGGGACAGGGCCCGCCTTCCTGACAGCGAGACCGCGCATCTGGCCCGTTGATACTTAGAAGTTCAGTTTCTATACCTCTCTTAATTCGGTTTGGAGTCAAGGTCGATACAACGAACCAGCGGGGTCAACTACCTTTCCGACCGTGAGATACTCGTTCGTCCCCGCCGCTCTCCGGTTCCCAGCGTCCCCGCGTCACCGTGTCCCCGTCCCAGCGCTCCTTCGCCTCCCGACTCCCTCTGTGCTACGTTTACGGGCATCCAAGTGGAATGCAAATCGCTCTAACGCTTTCTCCCCTAAACCAATATTTGAGGCCAATGATGAATATCAGAAAATTTTTGTGTGCGTTGATACTGGCTATTTTTAGCGTTCAGGCGCTTCCGCTGACTGCCTTTGCTGATGAAGGGATGTGGACGTTCAACAACGTTCCGCGCGCTGAGATCAAACGTAAATACGGTTTCGACGTCTCCGATGAATGGCTAAAGAAGCTGCAGCACGCCTCCGTTCGCTTCAACAACGGTGGTTCAGGTTCTTTCGTCTCCCGCGACGGACTGGTGCTTACTAACTACCATATCGTCGAAGGCATCGTTAACGAGGTCAGCACTCCCGAGAAGGATTTGGCCAAGCAAGGCTTTGTCGCTCGCACGCGCGCCGACGAGCTGAAGGCGCCCAGTCTCGAACTGAATGTGCTCGACAGCATCGAAGACGTTACCGCGCGCGTGAACGGCGCCGTGAAAACCGGCGTGACCGACGCTGACGCTTTCGCAGCCCGCCGTGCGGAGATCGCCGCCATCGAAGGCGAGTCGACTAAGAGCACGGGCCTGCGTTCGGACGTCGTGACGCTCTATCAGGGCGGTCAATACAATCTATATCGTTACAAGAAATATACAGATGTGCGGCTTGTGTTCGTGCCTGAATTTCAGGCGGCCTTCTTTGGCGGCGATCCAGACAACTTCAATTTTCCGCGCTTCAACGTCGATATGGCGCTCGTGCGTGTTTACGAGAACGACAAACCCGTGCAGCCTGAGAGTTATCTAAAGTGGTCGACTGCAGGAACGAAGGAAGGCGACCTGGTATTTGTCACCGGGCATCCCGGCTCGACTGCTCGCCTGAACACTGTCGCCCATCTTGAAGTGATGCGAGATACAGCAATTCCGATCATCATTCGCTTGCTCGAGCGGCGAGAGGCGATGTTGAAAAAGTACATGACCATGGGTGAAGAGCAGACTCGTCAGGCTCAGAACGAATTGAACAGCACTCAGAACAGTCTGAAGGTTTATCGCGGTCAGCTCGCTGGATTGAAAGACAAGGCGCTGATGGATCGCAAGATGAAGGAAGAAGCGGCGTTGCGGAAATCGATCTCCACCAACCCGGAGCGGCAGAAAATGTACGGCGACGCCTGGGACGCGATCGATAAAGCTCACAAGGGGCTGCCTACTTACATTCGCGACCGAAGAATTTTTGATCAGGCTTCGGGCTTCAATAGCTCGTTGTTCACTTTTGCTCGGACGCTGGTCCGGTTGGCGGAAGAGAATGCGAAGCCAAACGCCGAGCGACTGCCAGAATTTACGGATGCACGGCGTGCGTCTTTAGAGCTTGCTCTGTATTCGCCGGCGCCAGTTCATGAAGACTTTGACAAGTTGAAGCTCACGGACTCGCTTGAGTTTATGGTCGAACTGCTCGGAGCCGATAACGCGCTAGTGAAGCAAATACTCAACGGCAAGACGCCGCAAGTCAGGGCAGCCGAATTGATAAGCGGCACCAAACTCAAGGATCCGGAATTTCGCAAACAGTTGGCATCCGGTGGTAAGGAAGCGGTTGAGAAGTCAACCGATCCGATGATCGTGCTTGCCCGCATGACTGATCCCAAAGCGCGCGAATTGAGAAAGCGCTTCGAAAATGAAGTGACCGGAGTTGAGCGGGCCGGCTACGCGAAGATTGCTCGCACGAAGTTCGACACCGAAGGTACAAAGCTCTATCCAGACGCGACCTTCACGCTCAGGTTTTCCTATGGCGCGGTGAAAGGCTACAACGAGAACGGTAAAAAGATTGCGCCATATACTACGCTCGGCGGGTTGTTCGATCGTTCGAAGAGCTTCAACGAGAAGTTTCCTTACAACCTGCCGCAACGTTGGTTGGATAAGAAGGCGTCAGTTGATCTCAACACACCATTCAACTTCGTCTCCACAAACGACATCATCGGCGGGAATTCTGGTTCGCCAACGATCAATAAGAATGGAGAACTGGTCGGGTTGATCTTTGACGGAAACATTCAGTCGCTGGTTGGTGACTTCATGTATGACGAGTCGGTGAATCGAGCGATCTCAGTCGATTCACGAGGAATGCTGGAAATACTGCGGAAGGTATTCAATGCGAATGAAGTCGCGGATGAATTGACGAAGGGCTGAGCCAAAAGTCCAAGGTCCAAAAGTCAAAAGTCCAACGTTCGGAAACGAGCGTTGGACTTTTGGTATTGATGTCCGATGTGCCTGGTTGTCACCTTTGTTTCGAAAGGTCTAGCGAGCCATTGAGTTCACCGCATTGGCAAGGTGTGAACGTGCCGAATCAAAATTCCCTTGCGTGCGCTCTTTCCGGTCGGCTTCGGTGAGGACCGAGTTGTTCCTAATGGTTGTCTTCCACCAGTTTGCGGCGGCGGTATATTCGCGGACTGTGGCGGCCACTTCCAGTCGGAATGTTTCGTCGCTGGCGTGGTGAAAAACAAACGAGGGCAGTTCGTGATTCAATTCCGCCTTGAGGTTGTTTAGCCGGCTCTCGTACATCTCATAGCTCGTTTCGCCTTCCGCCAGGTCTTGAAAATTGCGCAGTGCCGCTACGACGTTGTGTGGGGCCGCGCGACTCGCTGCCTCCTGTTCCAGAGTCATTTCCGGAGCCGTCTCCTGGCCCGTCGCTTCCGCCAGCAACGGTTCGCTAAGAACGACTTCTGCGTTGGTCGGTTTCTGCCTTAGAAAAGAGAATGCCAGAGCCGAGCAAACAACGATCACGGCAACCATAATCAATGCGACTGGCGAGCGCCGCGCACCCTCGCCAGTCCGTTGGCTGACTCTTATCTGCTTGTTATGTCTAACGGAAAGATCCGACTGGCAGCGCTTACAGCTTTGTGCGTCAGCAAAGTTTACAAGTCCGCAGTGAAGGCACTTCGCCGAAGAGTTCGAGGCCTTATTCACTCTGGTGATTTTTCTAAACACATTTACCTTTCAGGGGACTGTCGATTTCCTGTGGCGGGTTGTGAAAGGGCTAATACTCACTAACACCAAGCACCGGCGCCGGGAGCAGGCGAAGCGCTCCAGTCACGGCTTCTGAATCGTATTGCATAGTCGCGTTGCCCGCGCCGTTGAACTGGAAGAACGGTGCGCCAAAATTTGTCAGAGGCGTAGCGCCGCTTACTAACGGCCAATCAACGTTCGCAATAAAGTTTGCACCGTAGAAGGCACCGCCCCCACCTCCGTTGCGGTTTACATACCCGGAACCTAACACGAGTACGATGCCGTTGAAGTCAGTGCCGCCATTTGTGGTCAACTCTCCCGTGACGATCAGCAGTCCCGACCCACTGCCTGAGCCCATCACGTAATCACCTTTGACAAAAGTAAATCCGGTTGGGTTGCCGCTGCCGCCGTTTGGCAGGTAGGTTGCAGACGCCGGCGTTTGGCTCGCTCCAAGGGCTGCGGCTGCTTGCATCTGATCAAGAAATGCGCGCGCCGCGGCCGCCGAACGGAGATACGACGGCAATGCCGTGTTGGTCACTACTGCGGCGGCCGGGATGGAGGTTGTATTGCTGGCCGACTGGGTGGCCGCGATTCCATTGTCGGTCGCATTGGTAGTGCCAAATGCCGGCAGACCACTGGGCCCGCCGGTGGCGTGGTCGGTGCTTGAGTAAACATGATTCGCACTGTTGCCACTCTCAAAACTCATAGCAGGGCTTCCGTTTGGTGCTCCGATAAGCGTCATCATTGCCGGCACCGTCGGGTCAAAAGCATTTCTGGAAACCATCATGCGCATCTGCTTTTTGGCGCCGTTTCGTCCGTAGCCGATCGAGCGAATTAACAATCTATTCGGTTGGACCAGGGCCGAAACAGGCATCGTGTCCCCAGGCGGCAATGAGACGATGATGTCGTAACGCAGTGCTGGACTAGTGCTGATCGTTACGCTGGAGCCTGCGTTCTGCGGGTTGGCGTAAGGCAACCATCGCGAGAGTCGGGCCACCGTTGATGGATCTCCCCCAACTCCTGCAGGGCAATCGTTCGAACTCGAGGGTAAGACCGCGTTGCGGAAATCAATACGAGTCATGCCGGTTGGCATTGCCGAGCCGGTAGGCGTTGCATTACCGCGCAGCGCATTCAATGCTGCCTGTAGACCAGCTTCCGCTGCATAGTACGCCTCGGTTTCAGCCGTTGCGTCGAAAACGTTTGTTGCAGACATAGAGGTCAATTGAATCAGTGCACCGCCCGCGACCAGTAATAAAGTAGTGATCAGGAGCGCCATGACCAATGCAGCGCCGCGGTCGTTGGCAGACTTTTTGATGGTTGATTGTGACCTTAGTTTATCCATCTCTATCTTTCAGACTTTCGTTAGTATGTTTGCAGGCTCGCGTTGCGCAGCGTTACGGTCGATACCAATTGCGTTGCCGAAGCTGGTTGATAACCGGCGATTCCTGCCCTTCCCACTGCTGGGAGAGTCACCCGAATTGCCATCACGACATACTTTGCGTTATCCGGCGTTACTTGTGCCTGGGCCGTTCCTACTGAGTTGAGTACCGCCGAGATACCGCAGTTGCCGATGGAGCAGTCACCGATCGTGTAAGTAACTTTGCGGTCATAGTAGTAGAGCGACAATCCATCAATGCGGTTGGCCAGGAGCCCTGTTGTTTGAGCTGGCTGTAGATTAAGGCGAACGATGAAACTTCCGTTGGCATCGTTCACCAGCAAATACTTCACATCCTCTCCATCACCATTGGTTGCCCCCGACAAATCCAAATCTGAGCGAATGCGGATTGAACTTGCGTTCGAATCTCCCTGAGTCACAAGCCCATTGCTACTGAGTCCATAACCGGCGTTGGCAATTTCCCGGGAAAGAATGTTCAGTGCGCGTTGCGTGTCGGCAATGGCGGCTGACCTCTGGCGTTCACGCGCGCTGACTTGAAATGAGGACGCCAATAGCGTGGTTGCGATCGCCATAATGACAAGGGTGATCGTCATCGCCAGCATGAGTTCGATGAGCGAGAAACCAGATTCATGGCGCACATTAACGGATGAGTTATTCATGATTGAAGGAGTTTCACAGGGCTACTTTCCTTGCCTAATTTATCCCTGTGGTAGTCGCAGTACGCATGGTGCGAAGGATGACGGGAGAGCCCGCCCAGCCAGGACTGAGTGGAGCCACCTGGATAGTGATGGTTTTTAGCGTTGGGTTGCCGGTTACGTCGTTGTTTGAGCCGGTCACAGTCCTGGTAACTCGATATGCCCTGCCATTGCTAACTCTGTCTGGTGAAAGGACTGTCTGACTCGAAACCGAGAGGGTTGTGTCGGTGAAGGCGACGCTGCGAAGCTGTTCCATCTGCTCTTGTGCAATGCTTACGGCTACGGAGCGATCGTTGCCACCCGAGTTGTAACGGATTGAATAGGTAAATAGAGAAGCTATACCCAGTGCGGCAATCATCAATATCAGGAGCGCGATGGTTGTTTCAATCAGAGTGAACCCGCATGCTGTTGGGTCGATCGCCGCACGCTTGTTGCGAGTCACCGGAATTGAATTGCTCAAAGAGAAGTAGGCCATCTTTTTCACTCTCATTACGGCATTCCCTTGATCCCTGTAGTCGGCGTAACGACTCTGTTCTGAGGTGTGGGAGTGATCGCTGGGC
>JANNON010000101.1:0-1539 GCA_031399105.1 Blastocatellia bacterium
CCTCGCTCGATGCGCGTGATATGTTTACAAAACTCTGCGCGGCTGGTCTGACGGCGTTTGTCGGGTTTCAGGCACTCGTTAACATCGGTGGCATTTTGCGGGCCCTTCCCATGACCGGAATTACGCTGCCATTTGTTAGCCACGGCGGTTTTAGTTTGATCACGAGCTTTGCGATGCTCGGCATGCTTATGGCTTTCTCTCACCGCAATGCAGGCGATAAACTGCTTGCCAGTAGAACTGCTGCCAGAAGTTCTTCCCCCATCAACCTGGAGGCGGTCCAATGAGCCAGCCTGATAATACCCTCGCCGTTGAAGTAAAAGCTGTCACGGATCGCGGGCTGAACGAAAGACGCCCCCTTAATGAGGATTCACTTCTGGCCGATGCCGGGCGGCTCATTTTTGGTGTGGCGGATGGCGTCGGTGGCGCCGAAGCTGGAGAAGTCGCATCGCAAACCGCGATTGAGGTGCTCGATGAAGCGTTCCGCCATCAGGGAGCCGGAGATGATGTAGAGGACCTGATGGAGTTGGCCATTCAACGGGCGAATGCCTCAATCCACCAGATGGCCCAGGAACACGCAAAGTTCTCGATGATGGCCACCACCATTGTCGCGCTTCATCTGAAGGGCAATATTGCAACCATCGGCCATGTGGGAGACTCGCGCCTTTACCGGCTCACCAGGGACGGCAATCTCGTTCGCGAAACCGAGGATCATTCCGTCGTCGAAGAAGAGGTGCGGGCGGGTCGCATGACCGCCGAACAAGCAGCTCACCATCCAAGCAAGAACGTCATTAGCCGCGCACTCGGCGCGGAAGACACTGTCGAAGTGGATCTGAAAACCATCGAGGTTGACGATGGCACAGAGTTTCTCCTTTGCACCGATGGCATCACTCGTCATATTTCGGATGCCGAATTGAGGCAGTTGCTGGTTACCCAGGATAGTCTGCAGGCACTCTGCGATGAGTTGAAGAGTCGCTGTTACGAACGCGGAGCAGAAGACAACCTTACGGCAGTTGTCGTCCGTTATGGCCGGCGGATTCCTGCCGACGAGCGGTTGGAAGACTTGCAGCCAACCATCTCACCTGAGATGGAAAAAGTGACGCCGTTCGAACACAACGTCTCGCCGTTTGGGGGAAATCTGGATGTTACCGAAGACGCGTTGCGCCCGGCTTCACGGGCTCTCTTTAGGGCCGGCACTCCGGAAGAAGGGCAGATCAGCACCCCCGAACGTAAACTAAATATTCCCGCTAACTCTGCCAAAGGCGGTTTTGCCAGAGCCGTTGGGCGTCTTTTCTTGTTCCTTGTTTTTCTCGCCGCAGTTGGCGGTGCATTCTATGTGGGCAGGCTCTATAAAGGGCCTATACCTTTTCTGAAGGAAGAGAACGATGCTAGCGCCCAGGCCTCACCCAGTCCAATGATCACCGAAGATCCGGTGATTAAGTTCGATCAAACTCGTCGCGAGGTCGATAGAGACCCGAATGGCTGGCTGTCGACTCAGGTGAATGCGGAACTAACCCGTCAGGGCATCTCCAACCCGCTCGA
>JANNON010000232.1:0-9176 GCA_031399105.1 Blastocatellia bacterium
CGGTCAGAATCTTGTGCGCGTAAGCCTGGTGACCAACGTCCCACACCAGGCGATCCCTTGGCGTGTCGAACGCGTAGTGCAGCGCGACGGCGAGTTCGACCGCGCCGAGTGATGCGCCGGTATGGCCACCCACTCTCGCCATCGTCTCGAGGATGTACTGACGGATTTCATCCGCCACTGTTTGTAATTGGTTTGCCGGCAGACGTCGCAAGTCTGCAGGTGAATTAATATTCTGAAGGAGATTCATCGCGCGTCATTGTAACTTGCAGTTTGGGCTTTTACTACTTAACAAAATGTTCACGTTCCGCTTTGCAAGAGCACAATCTCAACAAAAATATGCTGTCCAGAGTGCGCGCTCTTTGCATTACAAAGTTCTCTGTACCATTACCTGCACTGCCATGTCAATCATATTCTTCGACCGTCTGGCGGTGGCTCGCGTCTTAACCAAGTTGGTTGGTACTTCTAGCCCGCAAGACCAACGGCATTCCTAAGCAGCATCAAAAAGGAGTAGTTAACGATGTTTTCACTAAGAACTTTACTGGCGGCTATTAGTCTCTCGCTTTTGCTGGCGACGATGGCTGTAGCCCAACAACCACAGCACGTTCCTCCCCCCAATGACTCTGGCCAACCCGAATCGTCCGACCGCATGGGGAGAAAGCAACGTGGTCATCGAAGTGCACACGGCCGCGCTCATGGGCAAGGATTGATCGGGCTCGAAGGTGAGCTAGCTCTGACCGAGATTCAAAAAGAGCAACTGCGTGCTATCCATCAAAAGCGATTTGAGAGCACCAAGTCTTTGCGCGAGGAACTATTCACCCTCCGCGAGAAACGTCGGGCAGGAACTATTACCGAGCAGGATGGCGCGCGAGCCAGAACACTTCATGAGGAAATGCGCGCGTCAATGGAGAGCGTGAAGAGTGAAGTTGAAGGCATTCTCACTCCGGCGCAACGAGCCAAAGTTGAGGACCTGCAACTCCAACGGAAACAACGCCGCGCAGAACGAATGGAACATCGCCGGGAGTTTCGAAAGAACGAGCAGCAGTAGGCCGACATTTTGTCTGTCAGACTCAAATTACCGTAACGAGCCGTTACAAAAGGCCCGGACCTTATTCAGGTTCGGGCCTTTCTTTCCGCTACTAATCTTCGAGTTACGTCAGCCTTCATCCGCCGATGCTGACCGTCTGTGGGGCGCAGCATTCGAAGGCGGCTGTACTGCTGCGTGAATGTTCCGGCAAGTTATCTTCCAGCACAACGAAAACTTCCCATTCGTTTCCGTCCGGATCCCGAACCCAACTTTTATCCTGCCTGGCATAGCAGCAGTTCGTTTGCATTTCGTCTCTCGTGACCAGGCCGGCATCCGTCCATTTCTGACGCATAGCCAGTACGGCTTCGGTCGAGCCGACCTGGACTCCCAGATGTGAAAGCGCGCCGCGTTCTTTGAATGCGACCTGGTTGAGAGTCAAATTCAGCGGTGGATTAGCGACGTCGAATTTGGCGTAGCCGTTACGAATTTTACTGGGTTTTAAGCCAAGCATCTTCTGATAAAACTCGACACTTTGCTCAACATTTTTTACGTTCAGCGCTAAATGAGCCTTCAGCGCCACTACCTCGCTGCTGTTCTTGCTTTCCATTTCATCCTCCTCTATATTCACATTCGCAAAAGCGAATATGAGCCTTATACGCCCAGGTGACATATCTGTCAAGGCGCATTTGAAAAATTTCCGGGCAGAGAATGGAAATGGAAATTCGAGCAGCGACCGTTGCGGACTGGGAAGCAGTCCGAGCTATCTACCTCGATGGTATCGCAACGGGTCTGGCCACCTTCGAAGTCAAACCGCCGGAGTGGGAACAGTGGAATGCGAGTCACTTACCGTTTGGCCGGCTGATAGCTATGTCTGACGCAAGGGTCGTGGGCTGGGCGGCACTGAGCCCTGTGTCTTCCCGCGCTGCTTATGCAGGCGTCGCCGAAGTGAGTGTTTATGTGACAACTGACCATCGAGGTCATGGTATTGGAAGACTGCTGCTGGAACATCTGATCAGAGAATCGGAGCAGAACGGAATCTGGACTTTGCAAGCGAGTATTTTTCCGGAGAACTTAACCAGCACTTCGTTGCACAAGGGCTGTGGTTTCCGCGACGTCGGAGTGCGAGAGCGAATTGGCAAGCTCCACAACGAGTGGCGCAACACCATTCTTTTCGAACGCAGAAGCACGTCAGTTGGTTTGGACTGACTAACGAGCAATGGCCGGTTTGAGCGCAACTATCAGATAGAAAATAAAACCGAAAGAGCCTTAAATAACCGGATAGAAAAGGAACTCCAGGGCGTAAGAAATCGTTAATTTAGTCACCGCCCATTTAGCCAAACAGCTTATGACGAGTAAGGAATACAACATCGAATTGCTTTTTAAGGCGCTGGCCGATCGCACGCGCTTGAGACTCATCAACCTCATCGGTAACGAAGAGCTTTGCGTCTGCTTTTTCGTCGAGGTGCTAAAGACGAATCAGCCGAAGATTTCGCGTCACCTTGCGTACCTTCGCCGTGCCGGAGTGGTTCAGGCCCGCCGCGACGGAAAGTGGATGCACTATCGTCTGGTTGAACCTCCCGAGGCGCACGCCGCGAGGATTTTCCGAGAGGTTCGCACCTGGCTTGCAGATAGTTCCGCGATGCAACGCGACCGCCAGCAACTCGTAAACATCTGCTGTGCGCCACAGCTTCCCGTACAACTTCAAAAAGCGCCTCGACCAGCCAGTCTCGTCGCCTAGATCAAGAAAGGAACAAGCAAATGGTAACCGCTATTGAGCCACTCCTGCGTGAGCAATTAATTGAACGACGAGACAAGTTGAAAGAGGCCGCCAATGGGTTTGTAGAAACCAGTGAGATTTCCAGGCTGCTCACGGAAGTAGATGCGGCGTTGCATCGGATGGAGTTAGGAACTTACGGCATCTGCGATTTCTGTAACGAGCCGGTTGAATCGGAACGATTGCTGGCAAACCCCTTGACTCGCCTGTGCATTGGTCATCTTTCGCCGCCTGAACAGGAAGCTCTGGAGAATGATCTCGAACTCGCGGCTCAGATACAGACTGGTCTGCTACCACAGCCAACGCTGAAGATAGACGGATGGGAAGTCGCGTTTCACTATCAACCGGCAGGTTTAGTCAGTGGTGACTATTGCGATGTAATAACCAGCAGAGACGAGAGCTTTCATTTCATGCTGGGAGATGTTTCCGGAAAGGGCGTAGCGGCGTCGATCTTGATGGCGCACTTGCAAGCGATGTTTCGCACGCTGGTTTCTCTCAAACTTCCGTTGGATCAATTGCTCGAACGCGCGAGCAGTGTTTTCTGTGAAAGTACTTTGCCTTCGCATTACGCGACACTCGTATGCGGCAACGTTCGGCCTGACGGCTTGGTCCAGCTTAGCAACGCCGGTCATTTGCCGCCGCTGGTGGCGAGAAAGGGAAACGTCCGTAGCATTGACGCGACGGGCTTGCCGATTGGAATGTTCTGCGCGGAAAAGTTTTCCGTAACCGAGTTTCAAATGGAGCGGGGGGACACTCTGTTGCTCTATACCGATGGACTGTCTGAAGCGTTGGACGTAAACGGCAGTGAATATGGCGCCGATCGCGTCGGACAGTTGCTGGCTCTGAATCACAGTCTGTCGCCGCGGCAATTGCTGGGAACTATCGTGAGTGAGATCAACGCTTTTCGCAGTGGGAAATTAACTGACGACCTCACTCTAATGGCAATTCAAAGAGTGGGCGGTTAATCGATTCTACCCATCGATTCGCTGGCACGAAGTTTGGCATCCGGAGCGACCTGGGTTCGTTGGGAGCGCGGGCGGCCTCGCCCGCATCATCGAATGCCGCGACGTTTGACGTTAATTTTCAGTTGAGTGGAGGGAGTGGCGTTTGCGGACGAGGCCGTCCGCGCTCCCAGGATAAGATTTGAGTGATCCAGTCCTGGCTTATCAAATGCCCTTCAATCCAACGCACGTTTCAAGCGCAGCACCGCGATCTCCGGTCTAACTCCAAACCTGAGCGGCAACCCTATCACGCCAGTCCCACTGGAAACATAAAGCTGCGTATCTCCACGTTTGAAAAGACCGTGTGCATACTTCAGATCTTTTGTTAAAAATCGGGCAGGTGTACCCAACCAGGGAATATTGATCTGTCCGCCATGTGTGTGGCCGCTCAGGATCAGCGAAACATTTTCTACCTGTGGCAAGTCGAGCACGACGGGCTGATGCGAAAGCAAAACCGTAGGCCGGTTCGCGCTCAAACCATACAACGCTCGCGTCCAGTCGTCACCGGCCCACGACGTATCGTCAATTCCCGCAAGCTGCAGAGAATCAGAGCGGCGACGGAGTAGGGTGTTGACGTTATTGAGGACGTTGATGTGGTTGCGCTCGAGCGCTCGCGTGGTCAATTCCGGATCGGTGTAGTGATCGTGATTCCCAAGTACCGCCCAAACTCCCTCAGGCGCATTCAGTTTTCCCAGGACTTCGGCACAGGGTTCAATATAACGACGGTACGAAGTCGTGTAATCACCGGTGAGCGCGATCAGATCCGGCTTTATCTGTTGCGTCAGGGAAACCACGCGTTCGATTGCGTCCAATCCAACTATCCGACTGTGATGAACGTCGGTCAGTTGTGCGATGCGAAAGCCTTCAAACGCTGGGGGCAGTTCGCGAATAAAAATGTCAGTTTTAGAGATGGCGTAATTGTAGGGTTCGATCAGCCGCGCGTAAGCAGAAGTTGCTGAGATCGCGACGAGTGGAGCCGCTGCCATACCAGCAAGAAACTGCCGGCGCGTGATGTTCGGCTTGAACATGACGTGATTGTATACCGAAGCATTCTTGAATACCGGAGTTAGCCGCGGACTAACGCGGATTACACAGATCAGAACGTAAGGAGAGCGCTGGTCTAGCGACCTGACTACACCCTTATCAGTGTTTGGTGTTTCAACACAGCCTTCATGCCTTTTCAGATCCGTGTTATCAGCGTTCATCTGCGGCCAATTGATTCAGGTTAATCACTTTGTATCATTGTGATTAGACCCTTACCTTGACAATCTGAGACCGCCGACTAGAATGAAAATCCGGCGCGGAGATGTGGCCGAGTGGCTGAAGGCGGCGGTTTGCTAAACCGTTAAGGGTCAAAAGCCCTTCACAGGTTCGAATCCTGTCATCTCCGCCAGAAATTAGTGACGAGTGACAAGTGACAGGTGACAAGTGATTGCTTGTTCCGTCCGGTCACTCGTTTTAGTTTGTGAAGACAGATAAGTGATTAGTGGTTGCCTGTCACTTGTCACTTGTCACTTCCAAGGAACTCAGCACTCAGCACTTTTATCTATGACCCGCGTCCGCTTCGCTCCATCTCCAACCGGCTATCTGCACATCGGCGCAGCTCGCTCAGCGCTTTTCAATTGGCTCTACGCGCGCAAAGTCGGCGGCAAGTTTTTGCTGCGGATTGAAGACACGGATCTCCAACGATCAACTGACGAATCCACGCGTTCGATTATCGAAGGGCTTGAGTGGCTCGGTCTCGACTATGACGAAGAGATCGTTTTTCAATCCGATAACGCGCCAAAGCATCGCGAGGCAGCCTACCGATTAGTGAATGAAAGAAAGGCCTATCGCGATTTCACGCCCAAGGAGCAACGCGACGACAAAACCGTTAAGGAAGGTATCGCGGAACGCGCGCGTGCGCACCAGGCGGAAGGCATCGATCATCGCAGCAATCCCTTTCGAGATCTTCCACTCGACGAATCTGATCGCCGAGCTGCTGCTGGTGAACCATTTGCGGTGCGGCTAAAGGTTGCGGCAGCAGGCACAACTCAATTCGAAGACATCGTTTATGGTCAACAGGAACGCGCGTTCTCAGAGATTGAAGATCTCGTGCTGCTCAGATCCGATGGTCATCCGCTCTACAACCTGTCAGTGGTAATCGATGACATCGAGATGGGAATTACTCATGTCATTCGCGGTCAGGACCATCTCACCAACACCCACAAACAGGTGCTGCTCTATCAAGCGCTCGGCGCGACTGTTCCAAAGTTTGCACATTTGCCGCTCATCATGGCTCCCAACAAGGGAAAGCTCTCGAAGCGAAAACATGGCGAAGTAGTTTCGCTGACTACTTATCGCGATCGCGGTTTTGTCCCGGCAGCGTTTCGTAACTCGCTGGCATTGCTTGGCTGGTCGCCGCCAGACGCCAGGGAGATCTTGTCGAAAGACGAATTGGTTTCGAGTTTTTCGCTTGAGGGTATCGGACGTGCGAACGCCATCTTCAACTTTCAGGAGAACGATCCGCGGCACTGGACCGATGACAAAGCGCTTTGGATGAATGCGGAATACATTCGCACCATGCCAATCGAAGAACTGCTGCCGATGGTCAAGGCGGAACTGCGCGCAAACAAACTCTGGCGCGAAGAGTACGCGGACGACGATCGCGAATGGCTATTAAAGACGATCGACCTAATCCGACAGCGTTTTCATACTTTGAAAGACTTCTCGGCTCAGGGCCGCGCCTATTTCTCCGATGACTTCGATTTTGAAGATACGGCCGTCAACAAGAACCTGAAGAAGGAACCGCGATTGAAAGAGTTACTTCCGGGTTTAGCCGGTCGACTTGAAGAGCTCGAGTCGTTCAATGCTGAGACCGCTGAAGGCGCGTTACGCCAATTTGCAGAAGATTCGGGCGTCAAAGCGGGACTGCTGATAAATGGCTCCCGAACGATGTTGACCGGCCAGGCTGTCGGGCCATCGATGTTCGAGGTCTTTGCTATTCTCGGCCAAAAGCGTTCCGTCGAGCGCTTGCGGAGCGGCGTCCCGTGGTACGACAGTCTGAACGCGCCAGGCGACGTGTAGACACGCGTCACTTCATATAGTTTCCCTGCCCCCACATCATTCTCAATCTTTGAAGGAGTGCTTCATGCGCAAGCAACTAATCGTTTCAGCATTCATCTCCCTGACTTTTTTCTCAATAGCGATTGCTCAGAATACAAACTCATCAAACACATCTCGTCCGCGTACCGCTAATACGAATCGGTCACAAGACGATGCGGCTACCGATACGGCAAAGCCGGCTGCCGCCGCGACCGCGCCGCAAGTTACTCCGAAGAAACCGGCCGTAACCACGCCACCCGCTGATACCGGTTCTGCGGCAGTAGTCGCGGCTTTCAGCAAACTACGTGACGGAATTCAGAATGCCGACGTTGATGCGGTGACCAGTGTCTATTGGAAATCGCCCGGACTCATTCTCTATAACAACAACGGCACGGTCACGCGCGGATGGGATCAGATGCGGAAGAATCGTGAGAGTTCATATCCGGATCTAAAGGACGTGAAACTGGAGGTGAAAGATGTTTCGGTGGTGATGCTGGGGCGCGATGGCGCGGTGCTCAACTGTCTTTGGACACAGTCACAATCTTACAAAGGCACGCCGGAAACTGCTTCGGGAAGGATGACGTTGGTTTTCAAACGCGTCGGGAAAGACTGGAAAGCAGTTCACTTGCACACGTCACCTGATAAGGAAGATCCATCGCGCGTGCTGCCATCGGAAAGAGCGCAACCGACACCAAGCCCCACGCCTGACAACTGAAAAGGCAATCAGCCGGCGGATGAACGCGGATGAATGGATCTGAAAAGCGTAGAGGTGCATTAGAGAGCCCAAGACCCGAAAGTACGATCAGCAGTTCCTCGGACGGCTACTCTTCTCAATTTCGCTTCTGATCCGTGCTATCCGCGTAATCCGCGGCTAACTCGCTTTCGCTCTCCTACCTCCGAACGATTCAATCACCCGCACTATCGCAATCCCTCCCAGCACGCAGATGAACGGAAAGAGTTCAACGACATAGCGCGATTCGGGATTCTCGCGATAGGCGAACAACGCCAACCGTAGACCGACGGTCAAGACCGCAAGCAGCAGCCAACGCCGCGATTCAAACTCACCGGATCGCCAGAGATACCAGCAACCAACTATCGCGAGGAAAGTGTAGATCCAAGTCAACGCCGTAAATAGCGGCAACCAGACCTGCTGGCTCGTTGTGTGGTGCACACCTTCTTCAGCAACTAACTCCCCCTCAAACGGGTAATACTGTGAGTGGGTGTTGAACCAAAGCTTGGCTGCACGTTTTGCCGGTACCGTTACATAATAACGAAGTGGTGACCGCTTGATTCGTTCGCGTGCTAGTTGCGCGAACCCTGCATCTATCTGAGGCGTCATCTGCACCGGCTTCTTACTATCGTCAGCATTCAACCCCTCGCCGTCTGTTTCATCGCCCTCTTCATCCAATTGAGAGTCATCATCCTCATCAGCGGAAGGGCTCGGCTCAGCATCCGACGAATGTGCAGGAGCATCGAGTTGAAAATCGAGTGTTGCTTCCGGAGCCTTAGTCACTTGTGCGTTGTTGTAGCGCGCAAGCAGCGCTGTCACGCGTTGCTTCTCTTCCGCAGAATCGAACGCTGACGCGGGAACGTCTTCAATCTCAATCGGAGAAGTATCGAGCGACCAAATCAACGAAGCAACATCTCGCTCATCGTCGAGCCAGGTCCGCAGCCAAAGCAGATAACCCCTCGGCACAAACTCGCCGGGCATTACCGCATGAACAGGCGCGAGCGGCTGGAAGACATGGAAGACGCGCCAGTTGCGAACCGTCCACGGGATAAGCACCAGGCAGAAAGCCAAGGTGAAAACAGCTCCGAGAAACGACGCCCGTGCAAAGCGCAAGACCGTTTCATGCTTTCCGTCAGGTCTTCTGGTCTGCTCACGGGGTGCCAACATTATCGAAATCACGATGGTGATGCCGATAGCCGCCGCGAACAATCCACTGTCGGGTCGAAACAAGACTGCGACTCCAGCAATCACCCCGGTAGCGATCCACCATAAAATTGCCTTCGTTTCATTCTTTTCTCTGAAAGCAAATGTCGCTAGCAAGCACGAGGTTACGGCGAGAAGGGTGGTAACCGTCTCGCTCATAATCGTAGCGACATAGATCGTGGTAAACGGGCAGATCGCAGCGAGTGCCAAAGCTCCAATCGCTGCTGAGCGTTTGCGCGCGGGATCCGGCTCCCAATAAAAAGCGAGTAAAGCGACGAATGCGCAGGTCGCCGTATCGAGCACGGCCTGTGTGATCCGCACCGTCGTATTGTCCCCCTGGCCAAACACGGAATAGATTCC
>JANNON010000108.1:0-7616 GCA_031399105.1 Blastocatellia bacterium
CCCCGTATTTTTACGGGCTTTCTTTGAATACTCCCTTCGAGATGAGGTAGAGCTCGAATTTTGGCAATCCCGGTATCCTGGTTTTGGCCAACTTGAGTGGGACGCGCCTGGAGTGCAAGAAAAGCGAGCGAGGGATCCAGGTGACGGCAATATCTTCCGTGGCGCTTCGACTGTCAAGCATTATTTCAAAGAAAGCCCGTAAAAATACGGGGCTTAAGACTCAATAAAGACACGGGGGGACAAAGAAAACCTAATAAGCACCTGGATGACGCGTATGCCCCAGGATTAGTGCGATGGCATGGCCCAGGACCGGCTGGACCACCTTAAAGCATTCGCGCACAGCTTTGGGCGAGCCGGGCAGATTAATGATCAGCGCGTCTGAGCAAACACCGCAAACACCACGCGAAATCATTCCCATCGGAGTGTGCCGCAAACTTTCAGCCCTCATTGCTTCCGCCAAGCCTGGCGCCTCACGCTCGATAACCTGCAGCGTGGCTTCGGGAGTGTTATCGCGCGGCCCCAATCCGGTCCCCCCTGTGGTGATGATGAGATTCACATCGTCACGCCCGGCAAACTCGTTAAGCGCCTCAACCACGCCCTCTGGATCATCAGAGACGACACGCGTCTCCAGCACCTCGGCGCCGGCTTCCTCGAGTAACTGCTTGAGAAGGGTTCCTGAAGTGTCTTCACGCTCGCGGCGAAAGCACGCATCGCTGACTGTAATGACGACTGCGAGAATGGGTGTGGTCATACTTCTTAATTCGTTTACGTCGAACTTATTAGTTCGTTTACTGCGAAGGCGTTGCGACCTCCAGCCCAATGTTGCGCGCTTTGGCGCTACCCTGGGAAGAAGGTGGTACAGATTCGACTTCCCTAACGGGGTTGCGTCGGAGTTTTTGGACGTACATGATCCGCCCGAAGACCGAAAAATGGACCAAGCCGCAAACCCCATCCGGGGTTGTGGCTTCCATCACATCGCATTCCCAGGTAGCGCCAAAGCGCGCAACCCTGGGCTGGAGGCTGAAACAACTTCGGTGTAGAGGCTGCAACACCTTCGGTGTAAATGCTCCGCTCCACATTATGTCTAAAACCAACCTAACGGAACGCTGCTCATCATGGAAAAGTATGCCCGCCTATTTGGCTCTGGTTGCTGTAGTTCCCAGTGCATGCAACTCTTGCAACGAACGCACCGACATCGGAACGTCGCTGCTACTCGCAGCAATCGCCTCGGCCACGGCTTGCGCGCCCGTCATCGTCGTCACGCAAGGCACGTTGTACTGTAACGCCGCACGACGAATTGCCTGTTCGTCGAAGTGTGAAGCTCGGCCCAGCGGCGTATTGATTACCAGTGCGATCTCACCACGTTTGATCAGGTCAACGATGTTCGGACGACCTTCATTAACTTTGAAGACCGTCTCAGCTTTTAGCCCCACCTCACGTAAACGCTCAGCCGTTCCCAACGTTGCCACAAGTTGAAACCCCTGTCGCACCAGTCTCCGCGCGATTAAAACTGCCTGTCCTTTATCCCCATCGTTCACGCTCAGAAAAGCGGTTCCCGTCTGCGGTAAAGTCAGACCAGCGCCCATCATCGCCTTCGCATAGGCTTCACCGAACGTTTCGCCAACTCCCATCACTTCGCCAGTGGAATGCATCTCGGGACTGAGAATCGGATCGACACCGGGAAACTTCACAAAAGGAAACACTGGCGACTTTATAAAGAAGCGACTGACCGTGAGATTTTCCGGAAGGTTAAACTCAGCCAGGCTTTGTCCGGCCATCACCAACGCTGCCACGCGCGCCAGCGGAACGCCCGTCGCTTTGGAAACAAATGGAATCGTTCGCGAGGCACGCGGATTTACTTCGAGCACATAAACGCGGTCGTCTTTGATCGCGAATTGAATATTCATCAATCCGCAGACGGACAATGCCTGAGCGAGTTTGCGAGTGTAGTGGCGCATCGTTTCGAGGTGCTCGGGATCTATGCGCAGCGGCGGCAAGACACACGACGAATCGCCGGAATGAATTCCCGCTTCCTCGATGTGTTCTTGAATGCCGGCGATCACACACGTCGCTTCATCGCACACCGCATCGACGTCAAACTCCGCGGCCTGCTCCAGAAACTTGTCGATCAGCACGGGCCGGTCAGGCGTAAATCCAACCGCGTTGCGAACGTAATCGTCCAAACTCTCTTCATCATAAACTATCGCCATCGCGCGACCGCCCAACACATAACTGGGACGCACGAGAACCGGATAGCCAATCTCGCCTGCAATGCGTTTAGCCTCTTCACCAGTTGCGGCCATTCCACTTTCCGGTTGGGGAATACCGAGTTCTCGTAAGAGCGCGCCAAACCGTTTGCGGTCCTCAGCGAGATCAATTGAGTCTGGTGTCGTTCCGATGATCGGTACCCCGGCTTGGTGCAGACGCATCGCGAGATTGAGCGGCGTCTGACCTCCAAACTGGACAATCACTCCCTCCGGCTTTTCCACATCGACAATGTTCATCACGTCTTCAAACGTGAGTGGCTCGAAATAGAGTCGATCAGAAGTATCGTAGTCAGTCGAGACAGTTTCAGGATTACAGTTGACCATGATCGTCTCGAAGCCGGCATCGCGTAGCGCAAAAGATGCGTGACAGCAACAGTAGTCAAACTCGATTCCCTGTCCGATGCGATTTGGGCCCGAACCCAGAATCATGATTTTGCGCTTATTAGTCGGCGCCGATTCGTCTTCCTGGTCGTAAGTTGAATAGAGGTAAGGAGTGAAAGACTCAAACTCGGCGCCGCAAGTGTCTACACGTTTGTAAACCGGCGTCAGCCCGAGGCTCTTGCGATGTGCTCGCACTTCATCTTCAGTCGTGTCTGTTAAGTAAGCGAGACGACGATCGGAAAGCGCCGCCTCCTTGAAAACGCGCAACAACTCGATCGGAAGATCTTGCAGCCGTTTTCCTTCCACCTCACGTTGAATTTCCATTACCTGTTTGAGTTGCTCGAGAAACCAGGGATCTATTCGCGAGAGCCGGTAGATTTCAGCAATGGGAACCCCGTGCTGCAACGCGTAGGTAATGTAAGAAAATCGCTGCGAGTTTGGCCGCGCAAGCTTTCTTTGCAACTCGTCGTCAGGCACGTCTTCGAGTCGCAATGGCTTTACCGCTTCCAACGAGCGTAGACCTTTGAACAAGGCTTCCTTAAAAGTGCGTCCGATAGCCATCACTTCGCCAACCGATTTCATCTGCGTGCCGAGAACGTCTTCGGCCTCGCGAAACTTTTCGAAATCCCACTTCGGAATCTTCGCCACGACATAATCGATCGTCGGCTCAAACGAAGCCGGAGTTTTCTTGGTGATGTCGTTGGGAATCTCGTCAAGCGTATAACCGACCGCGAGTTTTGCCGCGATCTTTGCGATCGGGAAACCCGTCGCTTTGGAAGCCAGCGCGGAAGAACGTGAGACGCGCGGATTCATTTCGATCACGCGAATCTCTCCGTTTTCGGGATTGACGCCAAACTGAATGTTCGAGCCGCCAGTCTCAACTCCTACTTTGCGAATTATGGCGATCGACATGTCGCGCAACTTCTGATACTCGACGTCGGACAGCGTTTGAGCAGGCGCAACCGTGATCGAATCACCGGTGTGCACGCCCATCGGATCAAAGTTCTCAATTGAGCAGATGATGACCACGTTATCCGCAAGGTCACGCATTACTTCGAGTTCAAATTCCTTCCAACCAAGAATCGACTCTTCGATAAGGACTTCATGAATCGGCGATGCAGCGAGACCGGCTCGCACTATCTCTTCAAACTCTTCGGGATTGTAAGCTGTGCCGCCCCCTGTTCCGCCGAGGGTAAATGACGGACGAATGATCGCGGGATAGCCGGTCGAGGCGACGAGTCCTTCGGCGTCATCCCACGAGCGAGCAAAACCGCCCCTTGGCATCGGCAGCCCAATCTCGTCCATCGCCTGCTTGAAAAGCCGTCGATCTTCCGCGATTTTGACCGCCTCGCGTTTGGCGCCGATCATTTCCACGCCGCACTCTTCGAGGATTCCTGAGTCGGCTAACGCAATCGCGAGGTTCAGCGCGGTTTGTCCGCCGACGGTGGGCAACAACGCGTCAGGCTTTTCGCGACGAATGATAGTACTGAGCACTTCGACGGTGAGCGGCTCAATGTAAACAACATCGGCAGTGTCCGGATCGGTCATGATGGTGGCCGGATTGGAATTGACCAGCACCACTTCATAGCCTTCCTGACGAAGTGCTTTGCAGGCCTGCGTCCCGGAGTAGTCAAACTCGCATGCCTGACCGATAACGATAGGACCGGAACCGATGATTAGGATTTTTTTGATATCAGTGCGTTTGGGCATCAGGGCATAAAGACAGACGAGAGATCAGCTTACGCGGCGTATTGTTCAGTATTTGACCCGGTTGGAGTCAAAGCATTATACATAAGCGTTCTCGTGACGCACGACTCGCCGTGAGGGCCTCCCGCCAATGAAGAAGAATGAATCCAGTTTCAAGCGGTGTTTGCGATCTCTTTTTGCTTTAGCGGTGTTCGCCGCGGCACCAGCGTTGGTGCGACCACAGACACCGCGCACGGCCGAGGATTTTAACAATCGCGGCGTAACCAGGCAGGGTCAGGGAGATCTCGATGGCGCCATCGAAGATTACACCAAGGCAATCACCCTCAAAGATAGGCCACTAATAATCGCGGCGGCTTATAACAACCGGGCTAATGCGCGTCTGAAGAAGAATGATTTTGACGGCGCGATAGCCGACTACACAAGTGCGATCGAATTGCTGCCGGGTGATTTTGAAAACTACTACAACCGCGCAATTGCCTTAGCTCTGAAAAACGATCATGACGCGGCGATAGCAGATTTCACCAAAGTCATCTCCCTTGCTCCAAAGGTTTCGATCGCTTATGACGATCGCGGCAATTCCAAGCGCGCAAAAGGCGATATCGATGGGGCCATCGCCGACTACACGAAAGCCATCGAAATAAACCCTAAGCGGTCGACGCCTTTTTACAACCGAGGTGCGGCGTTGCAAGCCCACGGCAAAGTGAACGAGGCCATAAACGACTACTCCTCCGCGCTGGAACTCGCTCCAAAGTTCGTCGATGCTTACATCAATCGGGCTCAGGCAAGACAATCCTTGAAAGATTACCCTGGCGCCATTGCTGACTACTCGGCTGCGCTCGACTTACGACCTGATGCCGGCGTTTTCTACGGGCGTGGCACTGCGCATCAAAGTGCAGGAGAGCTGATCGCCGCCGCTAACGACTACAGTAAAGCTATTGAAATGAATCAGAACTTCGCACAAGCGTATGCGAACCGGGCTGTGGTAGAGACTCTGCAGGGAAAGAAGGAGCAGGCACGAGTGGATTTTGAAAAGGCATTCGCTCTTGATCCATCGTTAAGAGGACCCCTAAAGGAATTTGTCGAGCAGCGGTTGAATAAATCGAGGCCGTGAGGGCGGGCGAAAAGAATTAGCCGCAGATAAACGCGGAAAACGCAGATCTGAATGGAGCCGCAGCAATAAGCCGATTCGTTTTCAGATCAGTCTAATCCGCGTTAGTCCGCGGCTATTACAACGTGATTTTGCGAAAGTCATCGCCTCTGATCTCGACAGTCCGGCACATCTCGTAGAGACGACTTCGCAGGGGAACTCCGATGCGTTCATCTAAAGTGTAATTAGTGTTGGGCTGAACTCGCTTGTCAGTTCTTCTAGCGCTGGCGTTCTCTTCCGTGAGTGGCCGCTCATCTGAAAAGTTGGTTGTAAAGATTGTCAACTTCCGCTGATTGTATCTGTGGTTGATGATCTGATACATCGTGTCCCGCACCCAGTCGGTTGGCACCGAAGCGCCGAGCTCGTCGAGAACGAGTACTTCGGCATGGTAGACCGGCGCTAACACGCGCATCTCGGATGTTTGAGAAATCGAGTTGTAAGAATCCTGAATCTGCTTTAGAAGCGAACCGAATTCATAGAAGAGGCCGGGAAAGCCATTCGCTATGATCGCTTTCAAGATGCCTACGGCCAGATGCGTTTTGCCAACGCCTACCGAACCCGTAAACAAGAGACCACGATTAACTGCTGGGTATTTGGTGGCTAGTTCCCAGGCAAACTCGAAAGCTTCGCGTTGCGTCGGACTGAACGTCTTGTAGTTCTGTAGTGAACAGCCTGAGTACCTATCAGGAATGCGCGCAGCTTTGAGGAGTTTCTGCTTCGAAGTCCCGGTACGACACTCACAAGGGCGGGCGCCCTTTCCCGGTACAACTTCCACGCCGGTACCAAAACACAATTCGCAAACGGTTGCGTGCGAAACCGAATCACTAGCGGACGCCTGCGCAGTGGCGCCACGGCCGAGTAGCTCCAGCACTCGCTTATCTGATTGATTGGAAGACGACATTCGGAATGGTGACGATCAAAAGACTGCTCTTCTATTCTCACTCGGGCCGTGATTATAACACTCGCGCAGCTGAAGATGAGGCGAGCGAGTTTTATATGGTGGTGGATGAGGTCAGTACCGAAATGCCACTCGACCCCCGGTTGGTTGCGGGCAAGCCGCAGATGTGTGCTCGTCAAAGTTGAATCAAGAATCGCGTGTGCTATATTTTCAGGCATCCGAACAGCCTCAATCCCAATCATAGCCACGCGAATCTGCGGTAGTGTCAACGGAGGAATCGAATTCACCACGCATGAGTTTGTTACATTCACTGTTAAGTAAGCTTGGGTTCAGCACCGACACGGTCGAGCGTCATCCCATCAGAGTTTTTCTGCTCGACGACGATCGCAGAAGACACCGTTGGTTTGCTGATCGCTTTAAGGGCGACTTCATCGACGTAGCCGAGGACGTTAAGGCTGCGCAGGGCTACCTGGAGAAGAATTCGTACGACGCGCTGTTTCTGGATCACGACCTTCATCCGGAGCATTACCACTCGGATAGCACTGACGACGAGCGGACCGGATACGCCATCGCGTGTTGGTTGGCCGCGAACCCGGAATTGCAGCGCGCGTCCACCATCATGGTGCACACGAGAAACGCCGATGGGGCGATGCGGATGGTCGAAGAGCTCAGGCGGGCAGGCAGAACGGCAGAATACGTGCCTTTCCCGCTATTGGCCGAACGAATCAAACATTATTGGAGAAGATAGAAAAAGGAAGGCCTAAAAAGAGCTGTGCCAGCTCGAAGGTAGCGACTGCGGGGGGCGCGATCGGCGGCCGAGCTGGCACTGGCGGGCACTGTCAATTTTGAATCGGATGTCGTCTTTCAACTGGACCAACGTTTGGGCGTCAGCCCCACCCTCAACGCGACGGATTATACACCTCTCAGGGTCTCAGTCAACGACTTTTTTGTGCCGCGCTGGCGGTGTCGGCGGCGTTCCTGACGTCGTACGTGATCTATCACCTCAACGTCGGATCGGTGCCGTTCAAGGGCACCGGATGGATTCGCACGGTGTACTTCGCGGTGCTGATTCCACATGTGATCCTGGCCGCGGCGATTGTGCCGATGATCCTGGTCACCGTGTCGCGAGCGCTGTCGAGCCGGTTCGACAAGCACAAGCAGATTGCGCGGTGGACGTTGCCGCTCTGGCTGTACGTGTCGGTGACAGGCGTCGTTG
>JANNON010000242.1:0-2489 GCA_031399105.1 Blastocatellia bacterium
TGATGCTGACCGCGGCCTATTTTATGTGCCGGTGGTCGATTGGGCGCTGGCAAGTTCCGCATGCTCTTTCGGCGCGCGGGGCGATGGCACTATGGTTTCTTGTGCTGCTGGCGATCTTCGAGACGCTGGTCGGTTTTGCCCTGTTCGGGCGCGCTCTTGTAGAAGACTTTAGCAATTCTTGCACTTGCTATATCCGGAATGATCCGGGTGGCTTTGGAGATTATTATGATTGGGGGACTTATGAAAACGACGTCTCGTTTTGCATTGGCCGCCGCAGCCGGTTTGTTTGTGGGCGGTATCGCCTTCACACCTGCTAACGCAGCTGACCTGGGCGGCGATTGCTGCGCCGACCTGGAAGAGCGCGTTGCTGAACTCGAAGCCACCACGGCTCGTAAAGGCAACCGTAAAGTTTCGCTGGAAATTTCCGGCCAAGTCAACCGCGCCCTTCTGGCATGGGATGACGGCGTGGACAGCGATGCATACATCGTTGACAACGCTTACTCGTCAACACGCTTCCGCTTCAAAGGCGAAGCGAAAATGAAACCAGGCTGGAAAGCTGGCTTCCTGATCGAAATCGAATTGACGGACGCAGACAGCGACAACGTCAATCAAGATAATGACGAGGGTCCTGCTCGAGGTGAATCATTCCTTTTTACTCGTCATGCTAACTGGTTTATTGAAAGCGAAAAGCTGGGCCGTATTACGCTTGGCCAGACTTCAGGCGCAACTGACGACCTGACACTCATCAACCTTGGCGGCTCGATCGACGATCCTGCAGCTAACTATGCTGGTGGTTTCTTTCTCCGCACTGGCGATGACAAGGTCGTGAGCGGCTTGCGTTGGGTTGACTTGGCTGATGGTCTTGACTCTGCACGTGGCGATTTTGTTCGTTACGACAGTCCATCGATATACGGTTTCATTCTGTCAACGGCTTGGGGTGAGGACGATGTGTTCGACGTCGCTTTGCGCTTTAAGAAAGAGTGGAATTCGATTCGCATCGCAGCTGGTGTTGGCTACTATTCTGAGCAAGAGGGCAGCACAAGCGCCGGTGTAGCACGTGAGGAAGTTAAGGGATCGTTGTCGGTTATGCACGTTCCAACTGGCCTCTATGCAACGTTTGCTGGTGGTGAAGTTGAATATGATGCACGTGACACAAATGAAGCAACTTTTTACTACATCCAACTTGGTATAGACAAAAAGTTCTTCTCATACGGTGCAACAACTGTATATGGCCTTTATGGTCAGTATGATGACTACAACAACGGTAAATCTTTTGACTTCGGCGCAACTGAAATTGAGGATGGTGAAGAGGTTGCTGCAAATCAGGTTTTGCTCGGATCCGAAGTTAATCGTTATGGCTTTGGTGTAACGCAGAAGTTTGACTCTGCTGCACTGGAACTTTACGGTGTATTCAATTACTACGAAGCTGATCTTAAACTTGCTCCTGCTAATGAAGGTGCAGAAAATAGCAGCAGCGATAAATCCGAAGATTGGATGGGCGTAGCACTTGGCGCACGCCTCAAGTTCTAACTGAACGTAAATCCGAGTGAAAAGGCCGCTTTCGAGCGGCCTTTTTTTTGTTCGCGATCCACTATTTGCGCATCGCGCAGTTAATCGCATGCAGGTCGTCGTCGCATGACGGCTTTGGCCGCCGTTGCGATCCATATAACAATATCTGACCAAAGACTGGATTGCTTCGCTTCGCTCGCAAAGACGTGATTCACGCACGATGCTCTGGCGTTTGCAGAAAAGAAAAAGCCGCCTGTAGAGGCGGCTTTTGTAGTTTGCATCAGGGCTAATTAGGAAGCCCCAAGATAGGGTGAGCAGCTATTTACGGAGCTAGGCGGCAGCTTTCGAACCTTTGGCACGGAGCCTGAGGATTTGGCCGCTGGCAGCGGAGCGGCGGGTTTTGGACGTTTCGCAGTTTTCACCCCGCCGCCTCCGCCCGGCTTCGTAATCAACCCTGTTTTTGCCTTCGCGAGAGTAACGGTTTCTGGTTTCGTATCTGCGTCGTCGTCCTCATCGCCATCGTCCTCATCGTTGGGCTTGGCCGCCGGGCGCATCTTGGCCTCAAACACCTCAAATCCGAGCGCGGGCTTGCCGTCCTTGTCCTCCACGATCACCTTCACCGTGCCGCCATGTTCAAGCCGCCCGAACAGCAGCTCCTCGGCCAGCGGCTTCTTGATATGCTCCTGGATAACCCGCGCCATGGGCCGCGCGCCGAACTGCTCGTCATAGCCCTTGGCGACAATCCAGTCCGTCGCCTCCCGGGTCAGCTCAATTGTGACGTTGCGGTCGGCCAGTTGTGCCTCAAGCTGGAACACGAACTTCTCGACAACCTTGGCGATAACCTCGCGCGGCAAATGTCCAAAAGGTATGGTCGCGTCCAGCCGGTTGCGGAATTCAGGTGAGAACAGCCGCTTTATGGCCGCGTCATCCTCGCCCTCGCGTTTTGATTTCGGCGCCAACCACGATGTGGGCACCGAAGT
>JANNON010000254.1:0-2692 GCA_031399105.1 Blastocatellia bacterium
GTTAGAAAGCGCCGACAAGTCGGACGCACTCCAAAGGCTCCCCAAGTCGTTGCTGGAATGATCTGTATAGCACGCTATGGTAGCTGGATTCCAAAGTGCTCAGCGAGGATTCCCGCATACGCTGCTTCACTTTTTAACAGACGTTCATCGCGTTGGCCGTCCGCCGTGACAATAAAACGCATGCCACTTAAGGTGAGGCGCCCATCAGCCGTGGCTTTTGAACAGATACGCGCTTTCGTGAAGTGCGAATTGGGCGACGTCTGGTGATACTCGCACATCTCGGCATAGTCAGAATATTGAAAAGACTCGAGTGTGAACCGGTACTGAGCGACCCACTCTTCTTCTCCTCGCTGTTGCCACATAACTCGTCGCACACCTTCGGACGTGAGGCGATAGGCACGGTCTCCTTGAAGTTGATCGCTTGTCGTATCGAGCAGCAACGGTGCGAGAAACGAATCGCCAAAACCGACGTCCACCAACCAACGCTCCGCGAGCGGAACCAGTAGTGTCATGTGATCAAAGTCGGGTCCAAAAACTCCTTCGGAATTTGCTACTTGAGCAGAGAGCTTCGTCACCTCGAAGCCAAGTTCACGCAGCAGCCAGGAAAATAGTCCGTTGAGCTCGTAGCAGAAGCCTCCGCGCTTTCGCGTGACGATCTTCTCGAAAAGCATTTCGTCGGCAAGCACAATTGGCTGGTGGGAATGAATGCTCAGATTCTCAAACGGAACCGTCAGCAAATGGCAGAGCTGCAACTGGTGGAGAACCTCAGCAGTCGGCTCGAGTGGTCCATCGTACTTGATTCGGTTCAGGTAAGCTTGAACGTTCATGCTCGTGAAATTAGAACCGTATCCACAGATTTCACAGATGACACAGATTAGAAGAGAGCAGTGGAGATACTTACGGTTATAGGAGGTTGAATTCTTGCCCAGTTTAATCTGTGAAATCTGTGAAATCTGTGGATTGCCTTAGCGCTTTCGGCCGATCGCGAAAAGCGTGTTTGCCGAACGCACAAACATCACGCCTTCTGATAGCGCCGGCGTGGCCATCAGCAACTCGCCCATTGAATTCGTCGCGAGATGTTTGAATTTCTCACCCGCATTCACGACGATGATTTCGCCGTCTTCGTTTGAGAGATAGATCTTCCCGTCTGCGGCAACCGGCGATGCACTGAAGCCACTGCCGACGAGTGGCAGCCGCTCGCGATAGACTTCGTTTCCGTTGCCCAAGTTGTAAGCGTCGAACAATCCATTATTCGTGAGCACATAAAGCTGACCGCGATAGATTAGCGGCGTTGGCATGTAAGAGCCGCGGCCAGTGCGGCTCCAAACGATCGCGTTGCTACTCGTCTTCCCCTCCGCTAACGTGAGATCGCCGCGCGCGCCGGGTTTCACTACGAAAATTGGCCGCTCAGGACCGCGCCCGCTGACCACCACCAGCAGGCCATCACCAAAGATCGGGGTCGGCGCGGTGATCTTGGAACTACGACCAAGCCGCCAGAGTTCTTTGCCGGTACGCGGATCGTAACCGCGAATAAAGTTCGACGCGTTTGTTACCAGTTCGGGACCGCTCGCAGTCTGAATCACGGTTGGCGTTCCCCATGACGGCAGTTCTTCGCGATCGGTCTTCCAAACTGTTTTCCCAGTGGCAGCATCGAGCGCGAGCAGGAACGAATCGGTTTGCGTGTCACATTGAAGTATGACCATGCCGTTCCAGATAATCGGTGAACTCGCCGGACCCCACTCAAACGTGGGAACGTCATAGGCTCCGAGATCCACCCGTCCCAAATCAACTTTCCAAAGAGAGCGACCCTTGAAGTCATACGCATGCACACCCTGCGAACCGAACCACGCCACCACGATGCGACCGTCGGTAGCTGGAGTCGAGTTTGCGTAAGTTGATTTGATGTGGCGCTTCTCATTTGGCTCGCCCTGGTGGGCGACGCGTTCCCACTGAATTGCGCCAGTGCGCCTGTCGATTGAGTAGAGCATCCAGCGGTGCAGCGAACGATCTTTCGACGCATCGCCGTCACCATAGAGACCTGGTCGAAACGTAGCTTTGGGATCCGTGCTCACCGCACTGGTAACAAAGATTTGATCTCCCCAAACAATAGGACTCGAATGGGCCAACCCAGGTACCGGTGTGCGCCAGAGAATGTTTTCTCCGGTCTTGGCATTCCAAGTGTCAGGGAGGTTCTGTGCTTCAGCTACACCGGAAGCCTGCGGGCCACGAAAACCTGGCCAGTTGCTTTTCACCACAACTGCACGTGAAGGAGCTTTGGCGCCGGACGTCAGCACGATCCTACGCAGCGGCGTGTTCACCTTCTCTCCCAGTGGTAGCCACGCGCTTCGATCGAGAATCATCTGCCGCACTTTACATTCGTCCGAAACCAGGTCGAAGCTGATTCGTTTATTGTTTTGGCCTACACGGTAACGGCCAATTCCGTCACAACCACCCGGCCCGCCGGACATCGTCAATTCGATCTCCTGGCCCACGAGTTTCCAATTGCCACTTAAGTTGGGCCAACGCTCAGCGGCGAGTGTGAAAGTCCCCCCCGGATCGAAGCGAATGGTGAAGGCGCCAAACTTCAGAGGGCTGGAAGGCAAGCCGTCGATGGTCTGTTGAGGAATCGCAGACATTGCCACGACCAGCGTTAACGTGAGTGCGGAAAATGCGCGGCGTATTGTTCGGTTCA
>JANNON010000256.1:0-2488 GCA_031399105.1 Blastocatellia bacterium
CACCGAAGTCCGGCGAATACGCGAAACTAAGTGCCGGACCAAAGTTGTTCTTGTCGGTTCTCGAGAAACTGCCCTGATTGCCGGAGTTGCCACCAACTACCTGATAAACACCGTTCGGGTTGAGCGCAGCCTGCAGAGCAGTCTGGCCGGGTTCGACGCGAGCTTCGAGGTAGATGTTCTGTGGATTGCGAAGTGGAGAGTAAAGCTCGTAACGGACTCCCAGATTCAAAGTCAAACGCGGCGAAACGCGCCATTGATCCTGGAAGTAACCTGACCAATTCTCAAAACGCAGGTCGCGAATCGATTCTGCGCCGGGACGAAAGCCGGTCTGAAGGTCAATAAGGTTGGCCGTCACTGCACTGCTACCGATAATACCGCCGAGCAGGTAACGCAAGCTATTAACACGTCCCAAGTCGGTCGCATTGATACCACCGGGGAATAGACCGGCCGTTAGACCAGGCGTATTCGGGTTTGCCGTTGTCGAGAAGTTCATGATCGGCAGGGTACCAGCGAAATTCAGCGCCACGATTTTGTAAGCCTGAATCTGTCCGCCGAATCGGAACGAGTGATTTTCGTAACTGTAGGTTGCGTTGTCCTGAAGGTTCCAGTAGTCGGTATTTCGACCCTGGCTACGGAAGCTGCCTTCCGGATTGGTAATGATCCCGCCAGACAGCGTGTTTGCAGCCTGGCCCTGGGCGTTACTGAACACGAAGTCGGTGGGCACGCCACCTTCATTAAAGAAGGGCTCACTGCGTTGATAGCCGCCACGAATCTCATTTGAGAAATTCGGAGTCGGGGTCATGTTATAGGCCACAGCGTAAAGCGTCGTAGTCGCGCCCTGAAAAACATAAGGCGTGGTATTGAAGCCATACGCCAGATCCGTGCGCGCATTGTTTTCGGTGGTGCGCTTGTACACGAAGTTCATCGCATTGCGATCGTTGAACTGAAGGTCAAAACGACCAGTTACCGCATCGCGATCAACAGGCGAAGCCACATTGAAGTTCAAGACCTGGGTGAAGTTGATACCGGTCGAGTTGCCGTTGGCAGCGGTAGGAATTCTGGAAAGAATGCGAGCCTGGACCGCTGGGTCAATGGTCAAGGCGCCCCCGGCCGCAGCGAAAGTGGCCGCGTTAGCACCTCCCAAATTCAGGCCGGTGCCATTCAAAACGTTAGCAGTTAACTGCTGTCCCGGTGTGATTCCTACCGGGCAAGTAGCGGCTGTACAGGTGGCCGTGTAGGTGAATCCGCCAGTGCGCGCTTGTGGCAGCAAAATCGTGGCGGTGGCTGCGTTCTGCTGTGCCTGTCGGTAGCCTTCGTAATTAAAGAAGAAGAAGGCTTTGTTTCTGATAACAGCCGCTCCGCCTTCACCGAATCTTGGCAGTACTGCCGGACCGCTGATGGTGCCGCCATACTGATTTCGATTAAGGAAGGGGTTAGCCACATTGTTCAGATTGTTGAAAAAGCGATTCGCTCCAAAATAGGAGTTCCGATTGAACTCGTAAAGCGCGCCATGAAAATCCTTACCTCCGCGGGGCGTTACAAGTTGCACAATCTGTGAACCACCGAACTCCGCACCGGCGTTCTGTGTGATCACAGTGAACTCACCTGTGTCATCAACTGTTGGACGATCCTGGACAAAGCCGCCGAGGCGGATGAAGTTGTCCTGAACGTTCAGACCATCACGAGTGTAGTTAGTAACCGTGCTGCGCTGTCCGTTGATCGACGAACTCGTGGGATTTACACCCGGCAGCAGGTTGAGCAGGGCGAGTGGGTTACGCCCGTTGATTGGGAGCTCTTTCACGTCGCGTGAACTGATGGTGTTGCTCAACTGGGCGTCGGACTGATTCATGATCTCAGCGCCGGCAGTGACCACCACAGACTCACCAACCTGGCCCACTTGCAGGGAAACATTAAGCGGGTTATCGCGGCCAGTGTCGATCTTCACTTCGTTGGCAACGAAGGTCTGAAAGCCCTGAGCTGTGATTGTGACTGTGTAGGTGCCGAACTCCAGTTGTGGGACGACGAAGGTACCGTCGTCGGTGGCAATAGCCGTGCGCTCCCGACCCGTCTGAACGTCCTTGACGAGTACCGAGGCGCCAGGCACCACCGCTCCGGTAGGATCGGTAATTGTGCCGACGAGTCTGCCGCCGCCCTGCGCTAGCGCTGATGCGCTAAGCACGAGGATCGACAGCAGAGTAAAAACAAATCTTGTCATAGTAGGCTCTCCTTCAGGAAAATCAATCTTCTTACTCTTTGCGGTGTTACAGACGGAGCGTCTGTGCTGATCATAGAAAGGCGGTTTAGCTTGCAATGATTTTGCAAGAACCATGCCGCCGAGGGCGCGATTACGAACTCCCGCTATTCCACTCTTTCGGAAATCCCTAATTGACCTGATCTTCGAAATTTTGGATGGTTATGCAAATCCGTAAATTCACGCGGTGAAAATAGGAGCTTTTGGCACTTCGAGCGAGCCGAGGAGAATGGCTTT
>JANNON010000303.1:0-6216 GCA_031399105.1 Blastocatellia bacterium
CTCTCAAGTCTGAAAGTCTCACTGTCAGGAAGGTGGATAGCGTCTGCCTTCCAACAGTGAGCTCTTCAAACTCCAAAGTTCTTCCGATGGGCAGTGGTGGCAAAGAAGCGGGGACAGGGTACGCCTTCCTGACTGTGAGACTTTCAGACTTGAGGTTCAGCTGGACGCCATGTGGTTATTTGAGCGGCGATAGGCCCGTAAAATTGTCAAATTCTTCTGTAAAACCTGCCCCTTTAGCCCTTTATTAAATCCAGAGCGCAAATTCCTGGCGCTGTCTCCTGGCCAGAAAGTTCTTTCAGGAACCAACCACCGAGTTCATTGGGGTACTCAAAAATGAAGAAGCTAACACTTGCCGGCACGCTGATTCTAACTACGCTGATCTTTGCGGCGTTCGGGCAGGTCAAACCTGTAGCGAATAATGGCCTCGCGAATAATCATGCAGCCTCAAACTCCCCTGGCGCCGCCGGCAGTAAGAGCGCAACTCGTGCCCGAGTCATAGCTCGAGAAACGAACGCTGCGAATACTCCGGCTGCCAGTGCCGACTCCGAAGTTGCTACCTATCGAAACGCGCCTGAGTGGGGAACCCATCCGCTCGCGGGAACCAGGAACGCGGGCGAGCTATCGACCGTTCCGCAAACAACCCCTCTAAACAACGCTGCCGCGGCCTTGGCCACGGCGTCGAATAGTTTCGCATCCGCCGCGCCTACACAGATGTACCGGGTTGGCGTGGGCGACGTTCTCGATATTCAGATCAGTCAGAACCGCACGCGACAATCGACGCTATTTACTGTGCTCGAAGGTGGGTTGCTTGATTATCCCTTGGCCGGGACGCCACTTTCAGTTGCGGGACTAACGACTGCCGAGGTTGCCGATCGTTTGAGACAACAGCTCAAGGTCTTCAACAATCCTCCGGTCGCCGTCAAGGTACGTGACTACGTTAGTCACAACGTCACGATTAATGGGTTTGTAACAGCCCCCGGTTTGAAGACCTTGCGCCGGGAAGCGGTGCCGCTTTACGTGGTTCTTTCAGAGGCGCTGCCTCTTCCCGAAGCTGTGCACGCCACCATAATTCGCAAGGGCAAAGCTCCCTTCACCCTGAAGCTTTCAGACACGGCTGCCGTTGCAACTTTGATTGTTTCAGGTGATGTGATCAGGATCTCAGCGGACACTGCCGCACATACCGAATTCTTCTACGCCGGTGGCGAACTGAACTCGCCAGGTCAGAAAACGTTTCACTCCGGTCTCACTTTGACCCAGGCCATTCTTGCTAGCGGGGGGCTTGCCAGGAACGCTGGCGCTAACGTGCGCATCGGGCGGCAGGGATCGGATGGCAAGCTGGTTACCGTTGAGCACAACCTTGCCAGCATTCAAAGCGGCAAAGTTTCGGATCCACTCCTGTTAAAAGGTGATCGGATCGAGGTTCGCGCCAAATAGGACTTCGACGTCTGCTCGAGCCAACTCGGTGGCCGCAGATTCACGCGGAAGATCCAGATCGTAAACGAGAGAGATGGCGAAACGATTGGCACAAATGAGTTAGCTTTCTCGCTTCTTAGACCTGTTTTCTTCCGCGTCAATCTGCGGCTTTTGTGTCATCAAGGCGGTCCTTCGGGGCCGCCTTTTTGGTAGTGCTCACACTCAACTCAGTGGGTCTCAGTCAGTACCGTAACGCGCTAGCGTCGGGTGCGATGCGGCAACCACTGTTTACGCATAATCCAGGACATGATGGGCCTTATGACCACCGCGGGTCGGGATGCGGATAGTTGCCGACGCTACCGTTTTCGGTACTGACGTCATCGCCACGGTCCAGCCCGATCAACGCACTAACGGAGCGCTACCGCCTTTTGCCCTTATTGCCAGCAATCCGTCTATAATGCCTTCGCTCGAACACACCTGACCGCTTCAAGCTAAAAAATGAATACCTGCCTACGAATGACCGATGAGTGAGCCGACATTGAAACTGGTCCACGTGCTCATTGGAAAGTCGATTGTCGAGTCTTTGCTGATTGGCGCGCTCGCTATCGCCTTCGTCTATACCGCCTTTCCGCCATCCTTTCGAGGATGGGGCGAGGTCGCTAACCAGCGTGTCTCAGGTTGGGCAGTCAATACCGCAAAGCCTCAGGAACGTGTCGTGGTCCAACTTTTTGTCGATGGCAATTTTGTAGCCCACGGAGTCGCTAATGAGTCTCGCCCCGACGTTCGTGAGGCAGGCTGGGCCACCGACGAATATCACGGATACAGCTTCAGCCTGACTCCGCTGGCTCCCGGTGAGCACGAAGCTCGCGTCTATGCTCTGCACAAGCAGGCCGACGGCGCGAATCAATCTCTGCAACTGTTGGGAAATCCGATTCTCTTTAGAACTGAAGAGGCCGGCGGGGCAACAAGAGTGAGAAGTGACAAGTGATGAGTGACAAGTGACAAGTGACAAGTGACGGGCGGCGGCACCCACTGATTGATTGAAGTTTTGAGAAACCAGACGAACGTCAGACGCCGTAGTTCTTGCTTGTCACTTGTCACTTGTCACTTGTCATTCGTCACTCGTCAAGTTCTGCAAACGCGAGAGACTCTCGATGGAAAACAAAGAAACCCTTTTAGCTTCAAGTCTGAGCCGCTCGCTCGCGCTGTGGGAGATTGTTTCGATCGTTTCCTCGGGCCTGATCGTTCTGTGGGGAGTGCAGGTTTTTGCGGATCGTCAGCCGTTAATTGGGGCCGTACCCATTGTGCTCGCTGTGGGTCTGATGATCTTCTCGCAGAAGCAGCGAGGCGAAACCCTCCGCGACCTCGGCTTTCGAATGGACAACTTGTGGCCGTCGTTGCGTATGTTGGTTGCTCCAACTTTGATCGCGATCACGCTAATCGTTATGGCGATCTGGCTAGTGAACGGCTATCAGCTATCTCTTAGAGCTTTCAGAACCCGCCTCTTGTTTGTTCCGTTTTGGGCGCTGTTCCAACAGTATGCCCTCCAGGGATTTATCAACCGCAGAGCGATGTTGGTTTTCGGACCGGGTCTTAAGAGTAACCTGCTGGTCGGGATAGCATTCGCTATTCTTCATCTGCCGAGCCCGCCATTGACACTACTGGCGCTGATTGGAGGTGGGATCTGGGGAAACATCTATCAGAAGCAGCCAAACCTCTTTGCCATTATGGTCTCGCACACCGCTGTCTCGCTGGTCTTGTCGCTACTGATGCCGCCCACTCTCACCCCTTTTCTGCGGATCGGATTCAAATATTTTGGGTTGGTGCTCTAGCGCCGAGCGCCCAGCTATAAGCTGCCACGATCCGGAGATCGGGATTCGATCAGGTGTCATGGAGTCAGTACCACCTCGCGGTAGCGGGTAGGGTGTTGTGGTGAATTGAGCACAAAACCCCGAAGAACCCGTTGATACGCCCCACCCGCTACCGCGAGGTGGTATTGACCTCATGACTTTAACGCCACATTCATTTACAGACCCTCAAACTGCATCACAACCGTTTAAACCGCTGTGCTGTACCGGTTGAACACGGCTTGCTATAATTCCTTTGCCTTGCGTGAGAACAGGTTGAGCGGTCGCTGCTGGGTTCAAATTCAGATTTCAATCTGCAAAGAGAGAGATTTGAAGGCGAATTCAGGAGAGGAAAGTCCGAACACTACAGGGCAGCGAGCCCGCTAACGGCGGGGCGTCAGAGCGAAAGCTTCGACGACGACAAGTGCAACAGAGAACAGACCAGCCCTGTGAGATCTCAGATCTTGATTTGAGCTCTCATGAGGTGATGGGTGAAACGGTGCGGCCCCAAGGGCTTAATGTAAGAGCGCACCGGCGCGGGTGGTGACACTCGCGGCCAGGCAAACTCCTCGCAGTGCAAGACCAAATAGGGAGGCGTCAATCAGGGCTGCCCGCCCAAAGCAGTTCTTCGGAATTGCTACGACCTCCGGGTAGGTCGCTTGATCCAATCGGTAACGGTTGGGCTAGATGAATGATCGCTACTTCGGTTTACCGGAGCACAGAATTCGGCTTATAGACCTTTTCTCATGCAAGGCTTTACCCAGACCGTCACCTGAAGGAGTGTCCGTCCCGAATGGCAAATCGTAAAGGAGTCTTTATCGGTGCTTACGTACCTAATCATCTAAAAGAGTCTCTGCGCCGCCGTGCCGCAGCAGAACATCGCACTCTTTCACAGGAGATAACCCGGATCCTCGAAGAGGCGGTTCATGGCAAAGGCCTCCCAGCGGGTAGTATCGATCGCCGCAACCGGGAATCAATTCCTCGCCGCCGCGCTACAGATCCCATACCTCGTCGCCGCACTGTTGATGTGCCTTACGTTCCAACCGGAAACCGAAGCGGTGAAGAACGCAGCTAAGGCAAACCTGGCGGATTAACGGGAATCCACTTGAAGTATCTTGTCATCGCCGCGCTGGTTGTGCTCGTCTTTGTGCTGGTATACCGGCGCGTTCGTCCCTACCTCGAACTATTTCAGAAAATAACCGGAGCCGCTGCGAGCGTGCGCGATTCGGAAACTGGCCGTTCGCGCAAAGTGACAGGAGGGAACAAGCTGCGTCGTTGTGTGGCGTGTGAGACGTGGGTGCCGGCGGATCGAGCGATTACAGTTGGCGGGAGTTCTGTCTATTGTTCGCGAGGCTGTTTGGAGAAGGTTCCGGCTAAGAGAAAAGACAAACTTGCCGGATGAGAGGTAAGTCCCACCCTTCCCTACCTGCAACTGCCGTCGAGGTCGATGGAATTAGCCAGACTTCGCAGCTTCTTCCGGAAGTAAATTCCCGGAATCGTGGATAGCGCGGTCAGTGTCCGTGAAATACAGAATTATCGTTCCCACCACGAAGAGCACTATCAAAGAAAGTATTGCCTGCCGGTAAGAGTTCGTCGCCGCCACCACGATTCCAAATAACAACGGTCCCAGCCACGACGTGCCTCGCTCCGAAACTTCATAAAGCCCAAAGAAAGACGCTTCGCGACCTTTTGGAATCATCCGCGAAAACAGCGAGCGGGAAAGCGCTTGTGAACCGCCCAGCACGATCGCGATCACGGCGGCCATGAACCACGCTTGCCTCGTGGTATGCAAAAAACGGTAGGCATAAATGACGACCGCGGACCACAAAACGAGCGATACCATGATGGCGTTCTTCGTTTTGATCGCATACGCCAATCGTTCAAAGATTAGCGCGCCAAAGATCGCTACGAACTGCACCATCAGAAAAATGCCAAGAAGAAAAGCCTGATCCGTTTCCAGACCCTTCGCTTTGAAAAGCTCCTGCGCCATAAATACGGAAGCCAGGCTAATCACCGTCTGAATGCCGTCGTTGAAGAACAGGTAGCCAATCAGGTAGCGCAATGTTTGCCGAAGCCGCGCGAGTTCGCGAAACGTTCGGCCCAGCTCTGAAAACCCGATGGTTAGATAGCTCTTTCCGGGTGGCAAAGACTTTTCTGGAGCACGCGACTTGAGCGTCGCAAACGTAATCAGAGCGAAGCATCCCCACCAGACACCCGCCGACAAAAGAGAAATACGCACCGCCATCCCTGTGCTTAAACCAAGACGAGCTGCGTTGTTTACTAAGAAGAAGTTAGTCAGGAGCAACAGCCCGCCACCGAGGTAACCATACGCAAACCCGCGGCTCGAAACTTTATCGCGCTGGTCCTCGGTGGTGATTTCGTTGAGGAACCCATTGTAGAAAACCAGCGCGGCGCCAAACGCGAGATTGGCAATAATGAATAGCAGTCCTCCCAGCCAGTAGAGATTGCCGGAAACGAAAAACATGAGACAGGTAGTGACGACACCGATGTAACAGAAAAATGCCATCAGCTTTTTCTTCAAGTTCGAGTAGTCGGCGATCGAGCCGAGAATCGGCAGCAGGAAAACCTGAAGAAACACAGCTACGCCAATGCAGATCGGAAAGAAGGACTTGGCAGTAATCGCGAACCCGCCAAGATCCAGCACCACGCCATTCTCTCCCACGGTCCGCTGAGTGACGTCGGTGAGGTATGGTCCGTAAAGGGCGCCGACTATTGTGGTCGAGAATGCTGAGTTGGCCCAGTCATAGATCTTCCAACCAAAGACTTCGCGCGGATTGTTTTTCTCGGTGGTCAACTTGAACCTCGGAGTTTAGTCTTAAAACATCTTGCTGGGAGCGCGGACGGCCTCGTCCGCATACCGCCGTCACCGCGCCGCTTAGAACAATAGGTTTCACTCGCAGTTGGAGGTGCCGACCCGTGCGGACGAGGCCGTCCG
>JANNON010000306.1:0-10492 GCA_031399105.1 Blastocatellia bacterium
GTCTCAAGTCTCAGGTCTCAGGTCTCAGGTCTCAAGTCTCAGGTCTCAAGTCTCAGGGCGTCCTAGGCTCTCGTGGGTTTTGGATTCTCAGACCTGGGATCATGAATCTGAGATCTGAAATTTGAGATCTCAGATGATCTCAAACTTGAGACTCGAGACCTGAGACCTGAGACTCTTCCGAATGAAACTCGATCTTCTAATCATCGGCGCCGGTCCAGCAGGCCTTTCAGCCGCGTACGCGGCAAAGCAGGAAGGCCTGAGCTATCTCGTCATCGAGAAAGGCACAATCGCGGACACCATCCGGCACTATCCAGTTGGACGTACGCTCTTCTCGACTGCGAATGAGTTGGAGATGTTCGAAGGAACCTTGAAGCCCGTACGCGACAAGCCTACTCGCGAGGAATTGCTATCGCATTACATTCACTTTGTCCTTGATAGTGATCTAGCAATCAACACCGGCGAGCGAGTTACGGAAGTTGAGCGAGTAAACGACAATCACTTTCGCGTCAAGACTGACTGCGCCGAGTACCAGGCCGCGAGACTTCTGTTTGCGATAGGCGCTATGGCCCATCCGCGCCGCCTCAATGTTCCCGGGGAAGATCTCCCAAAGGTGCACCATCTTTTCGTGGAACCTTATCCTTACGTTCGCCGTGATGCATTGGTCGTCGGCGGCGGGAACAGCGCTGCCGAAGCGGCCCTGTTTCTGTCAGAAGAAGGGTCGCGCACGACGATGGCGATCTGGCGGGAAGATTGGGACAACCGCGATCCGAAACAGGGCGCTATGAAACATTGGGTGCGCACGCCCCTGGAACATGAAGTGGAAGAAGGCAGATTGCGCGTCCTCTTTTACAAGGACGTTGTCGAAATCACTGAGCGCGAAGTGGTGCTGACCACCGATGAGGGCGACACAGTAACTCTTCCGAACCACGTGGTCTTTGTTTTAATCGGAAGTGACGCTGACCTCTCGTTGTTGAAGGGCTTGGGTGTCAAGACAGAGCTGGGAAAACTGAGCGAGGTGCCGGTCTACAATTCGGAAACGTTTGAAACGAATGTGAAGGGCGTCTACGTAGCCGGGCACTTTACGCACGCACGCCACATCAAAGCAGCTATCGATGTTCCCCGCCAGATAGTGCCTTTGATTGCTAGAAGCCTAACGACGAATTCAGCCGCAGATTAACGCGGATAACACAGATCAGGAAAAGTAAGAGATCCACTTTAAGGGCTCCTGAGCTTTCGCAAACGGCCTCTTCGTTTGGCTCCGCAGTGGTGACTTCTTCAGATCCTTCTGATTCGCGCTGATCCGCGGCCAATTCTCTTACATCTCAGGGCTGACTCAGAGCTACTCAACGGGATATCCAGTTGTGCTGGTTCTTTCCCTGCGGGCAACGCCAGTTTTGTAGGCTGCTTCTTCCACGTCGCGGGCGACGCTTTCACCAACACGTTTATCGAACACTGACGGAATAATGTATTCAGGATGAAGTTCTTCGGGACTGATTATTCCGGCGATCGCGTGAGCGGCGGCGAGTTTCATCTCTTCATTAATGCGCGAAGCACGACAAGCGAGCGCACCTTTGAAAATTCCCGGGAAGCAAAGCACATTATTGATCTGGTTAGGATAATCAGATCTTCCAGTCGCCATCACGGCCACGTAGGGCGCGGCCTCTTCCGGCATGATCTCAGGCGTGGGATTCGCCATAGCAAAGACGATGGGCTGTGGGCCCATCTGTTTGATGTCTTCCACTGTGATGACTCCGGGCACCGACAGCCCCATGAAGACGTCGGCTCCGTTCATGACATCGTGAATGGTTCCCTTCTCCTTATTAGGGTTGGTATTTCTCGCATACCAATCCTTGACCCAATTCATGTGCTCCGTGCGGTCTTCGTAAAGCGCGCCCTCTTTATCGCAGCCGATAACATTCTTCACGCCCGCGGCAATGATGATCTTGGAACACGCGACACCGGCGGCGCCCACTCCATTCACCACTACCTTGATATCTTCCATCTTCTTGCCAACAATCCGCAGCGCATTGATGAGCGCGGCGAGCACGACTACAGCAGTGCCGTGCTGGTCGTCATGAAAGACCGGGATGTTAAGTTCTTCCTTCAGACGATCCTCTATCTCAAAACAGCGCGGCGCCGAAATATCTTCAAGATTGATCCCCCCGAACACCGGCGCAATCGCTTTTACCGCCTGCACAATTTCAGCCGGGTCCTTTGTGTTCAAACAGATCGGAAAGGCATTGATTCCGCCAAACTCTTTGAAGAGCTGGGCCTTGCCTTCCATCACCGGCAGAGCTGCCGCTGGGCCGATATCACCGAGACCGAGCACTGCCGTGCCGTCGGTAACTACCGCGACCGTGTTCTTTTTTATCGTAAGCGTGAAGACTTTTTCCGGGTCTTTATGAATGGCTTCGCAAACGCGCGCTACGCCGGGCGTGTACGCCATAGAGAGATCTGCGCGCGTCTTTAATGGCACCTTGGAAGTTACTTCGATCTTGCCTCCCAGATGCATCAGGAACGTTCTATCAGAGACATGGATTACCTCCACACCATCAAGGTCCCTTACCGCTTCGACAATCTTATCGCCGTGCTCGCTCGAAGCAGCATTCACGGTGATGTCGCGAATGATGAAGTCGCTGCCGGGTGTGACGATATCAATCGCGCCGATGTCGCCGCCCGCTCGTCCGATTGCTGTGGCAACCTGTCCGAAAGTTCCGGCCCTGCTTGAAAGCTTCACTCGTAATGTCAGACTGTAACTAGCGTTTGGAGTAATCTGCATTGAAGAATGCTTCCTTCCCTCGTTGCTGAGAAACTCAATTTGAAGGCGACACCAGCGTCTGTCTGAGAGCTTCCACCAACTCGGCTTTCATACCACCGCGCTTTGCGAGCTCAAGGGAACGCAAACCAAGCAGTCGGTAGACGTCTTGCGCGGTTGTTAGATTCGTTTGGCCTAATGCGTTCAGGTGCTCAATCACTGTCGCTTGGTCGCCTCTGGAAAATGTCCCGGTCAGGGCCCGCTCCGGAGTCACTGCGTCTAGATTCCCAACCGCGCTTTTCAACAAAGGGAGTAACACGCGGCGCGCGGCGTTTGCGTCGAGGCCGGACTGCTCCAGCATTTCACTCGCAACATCGAACAACGCTACCACGTGGCCGGCGGTCATGACCGCAGCCGCGTGATAGAGAGCTTTTTTGTCAGCTTCGATTGAGAAACTCCGGCCCTTAAGATCCTGCACGAGTTTGCTGGCGACGCGCTGGGCCGTGGAGTCGCCTTCGATACAGAAGAACGCGCCGCGCAAGTTCTCAGCCCCTAACTCCGGTTTACTTACGGAAACCAGAGGGTGCAGACTTCCGCAATGAAGACCCACTTCCGCGAGTGGCGAGAGCAATGCGGACGACAACGCGCCGCTGGTATGCAGAACAACCGCGTGCTTGCGAAGAGAGGATATTTTGGAAAGCGCACTGGCAACACTTTCGAGAACATCGTCGGGAGTTGAAATCAGCAGAATATCACTCGGAGGAATAGTCGTTAGTTGTGCCGCGCTAAGAGCCAACGAGCTTTGATCGATCAGAGCGGCCGCGCGCTTTGCTCTGCTCAACCTGCGCGCCACGAGTGACAGAATGGGATAGCCGCGACCCTTGAGTGCCAGTCCCATTGCTGTTCCCAATCTGCCGGCACCGATGATTGAGACACTGGGTCTAATTATTGAGACACCAGGCTTAGCAATTTGTCGTTGCTGCTTTTTCGGCATTGGCGCGGGTTTTTAGCTCGATAGTTGCCACGTTCTATTTAGGATCCCTTAGGTTTTGTTGGTGCGCTGCTCTATACTGGCGACCGTTCGGCGCAGGCAACGAGGGGCTCCCCCGGAAACACTAACGGTCAGAAAGTTTTGCCAATCTCAGTCGGATAAGGCGCACAACCAAGCCAGCGGACCGAAGCATCATAGACTGCGCGTTTGAAAATGGCGAAAAAGCAATCTTCTGATCCTGCGCCCGGCCCTATTTTCGGTTGCACCCAGCGGAAGGTTAATTAACCACCCCCGTTCTCAGGAAGAGCGTCTCCCAGGATCGTTCCATCAGGACATGTCTCGAAGTACTTGGAGGTTCTAGAAATGAACAGCTTCTCCCGCGTCGTAACCGCTCTGTTGCTGGCGACGTCGTTGCTTGCGAGTTCTGTGGCAACTCTTGCCCAGACAACCACTCCGCAACCCGACAAGACCGCGGCCAAGACGGACAAAACGACCCAAACCGCTCCGGCTAAAACTGCTTCAACCAAACCGCTAGCGACAAACGAAGACCCGAGCATGATCGGGAAGCGCAACATCAACAAGGGCATCATCGCCAAGATGAGCGGTTCGACTGAGAAAGAAGTCAGGCTTGGTCGCGAGTTAGCTGCGGAAATTGATCGTCAGGCGAAATTCGTTGAAGACCCACTCATCACCGAATACGTGAATCGCGTGGGCCAGAATATCGTGCTGCATTCTGATGCGAGAATTCCATTTACTATAAAAGTGATCGATTCCGACGAGATTAATGCTTTCGCCCTACCCGGCGGTTTCTTTTACGTGAATAAGGGGTTGCTGCTTGCCGCTGACAACGAAGCAGAATTGGCCGGAGTAATGGCTCACGAGATTGCTCACGTAGCAGCTCGACATGCTGTCGAAAACCAAACTAAAGGAACGCTCCTGGAGTACCTCGCCTTGGGAGGCTCAATCTTCCTCGGTGGGATTCCGGGTCTGATTTATCAGAATACGGCGGGCCTGGGCTTACTCGGTATCTTCATGAAGTTTAGCCGCGGCGCTGAGGAAGAGGCGGACAAGCTGGGCGTGCAGTACATGTACGCTGCCGGATACGATCCGACCGCTATGGCTACGATGTTCGAGAAGCTGGAAGCAAAGAACAAGAAAAAGCCGGGCTTTATCTCGCGTGCCTTTGCGTCCCATCCGGCGCCACCGGATCGTCGCGCGGCGTCACTAGCGTTGGCTGCCAGATTCCCTGAACATGAAGAGTATGTAATCAGCACGTCGGAATTTCAGCGTGTTAAGGGCCGCTTGTTGAAACTTTCCAATGCTCGTGCGACTACGGCGGGAGCGCTCCCGGGTGCTGATGAAGGGGCCCCAGGCCGCCCCACACTCAAGCGTCGCCAACCGACTCCGGATGACACCACGACGACTACGCCAGAAGGCGAGCAGAAGCCAGCCGAAAAATCGGGACCGCCTCAACTGAAGCGGAACGACGGCACAAAGCCCGACCAACAGCCGTAGATTCTGTCCGCTCCCTGATTAAATAAGTTAAGAGCTTCCTGGGAAACCTATTCCAGGAAGCTCTTTTCGCGGACACTTGCAGACCTATCAGCACTTGTTTCGCTTTGAAAGTGCTTGGCTTGACAATATTCCGAGCGCTTCTGTATTCTAGCCGTTCGCGTTTTACTCGCTGAAAACAGAGATAGTTAACTATGTCGACATACTTTCCCAGCGGGAAGGATCTTGCTGGAAACCGAAAATGGTACGTGGTGGATGCAGCCGGCTTGACGGTCGGGCATCTCGCCTCTGAGGTTGCGTCAATACTGACGGGCAAACGAAATCCACAGTGGACTCCGTTCATGGATCTCGGCGATCACGTCATCGTGATCAATGCTCGTAAGGCTGTGTTGAAGGGTGCCAAGATGGACCAAAAAGTCTATCGCCACCACACGCGTTATCCTGGTGGTCTTCGCGAAGTCTCTGCTAAAGAGATGTTTGAGAAGAAGCCAGAGCAGGTGATCGCGCTCGCCGTTAAGGGCATGTTGCCCAAGAACAAACTCGGCAAGGCGATGGTAAAAAAGCTAAAGGTTTACGCCGATGCCGACCACCCGCACACCGCTCAGCGCCCGCAAGCTCACGAACTCACCATCCGAGATAATCCAAAATAGTTACTGATTGTAGTTAAGAGGACAATATAGCTGTGGCTGAAATTCAATATTACGGAACCGGACGCCGAAAAACGTCAACTGCCCGAGTTTATCTAAGACCTGGAGCGGGCGATGTGAAGGTGAACAGGAAAGCATTTGATCAATACTTTCCGAACGAAACTCTGCGGATGATCATTCGCCAGCCATTGCAGCTTACCGAAACTACGGGAAAGTTCGACATCCTGGTCAATGTCTCCGGCGGCGGCCCCAGTGGCCAAGCGGGCGCTATTCGTCACGGCATTACGCGAGCGCTGATCGAGTTCAATGCTGACCTTAGGCCAGCTTTAAAACATGCAGGACTCGTTACCCGTGATCCGCGGATCAAGGAACGAAAGAAGTACGGCCAAAAGGGTGCGCGCAAGCGCTTCCAGTTCTCGAAACGATAAGTATTGCGGATGCGCGGCGCCCTGTGCCGCGCATCCGACTGTTGACACGCAAGCAGAGGGAAATTCGAATCGCGGCTTTGGGCGTTTCGAGACTCTCCAGACCATCGCCACAACTCGAGTTGGTTGCGCTTCTAAAAGGAAGTCCTTTGAGTGGTGGCGAGTACATCAAACCAATTCACGATAAGGAGATAGCATTTGGTCTCGGTTACAATGAAAGAACTCCTGGAGGCTGGCGTTCACTTCGGCCACCAGGTCCGGCGCTGGAATCCAAAGATGAAGGAATACATCTTTGGCGAGCGCAACGGCATTTACATCATCGACCTCCAAAAAACCCAACGGATGTTTCGCGAAGCGATCAGCTTCGTCACGAACCTCGTAGCGGAGGATCGTGGCAAAACCATTCTCTTCGTTGGCACTAAGCGACAGGCCCAAGACGCTATTCGCGAGGAATCTGAGCGGGCCGGACAGTACTTCGTCAACCAGCGCTGGCTGGGCGGTCTGCTTACTAACTTCCAGACAGTTCAGAAGTCGATCAAGCGTCTGAAAGACCTCGAAGCGATGCAGACCGACGGTCGCTATGAAAAGCTGACCAAGAAAGAGCGCATCAAGCTTGACCGCGAACGCGAGAGCCTGAACAAGAACTTATCCGGTATCAAGTCGATGAATCGGCTTCCCGATGCAATCTTCATTATCGATGTCCGCAAGGAAGAGATTGCAGTAGCCGAAGCAAACCGACTAGGAATACCAATCGTGGCTGTCGTCGACACAAATTGCTCGCCAGAAGGAATCGACTATGTCATTCCCGGCAACGACGACGCGCTACGCGCGGTGAGACTTTTCGCCTCGCGAATTGCTGACTCGATTTTGGAAGGTCAACAGATCGCAACCGAAGGCGGCGTAATAGCCGAAGGCGAAACAGGTGAAACCGACAGCCAACCGGCCGAAGCGGAGTCGCCGGCCGCCGAGCCGATCAGCGAGGCAGCGCCAGCCCCTGAAGCTTCGGAGGCTAACGAACCTGCCCGCGATGAAAGCGCGGAGTCTGTGGTCGCGGCGACCTAGAACAGTTTTCGAGTTTTTAATTCATCGGCGAGCGCAGCCTTTAAGCGGGACTCCCGCCGGGCTGCGTTTTTCGTTAAAGATTAACATTTGCACTGGGAGAAAGTTTTGATCATGGCAGAAGTAACAGCAGCAGCAGTAAAGCAACTACGCGAAAAAACCGGCGCGGGAATGATGGAATGTAAAAACGCCCTTGTCGAAACCGGCGGCAATGAAGAACAGGCGATCGATGTTCTGCGCAAACGCGGTTTAGCTTCGGCCAAGAAACGTGAAGGTCGCATCGCCGCAGAAGGCATCGTTGGATCGTATATCCACATGGGCGGCAAGGTCGGCGTTCTCGTGGAAGTTAATTGTGAGACCGACTTCGTGGCTCGCGGAGACGAGTTTCAACAACTGGTGAAAGATGTGGCGATGCATATTGCCGCCGCGGAGCCTCGGTTTGTAACTCGCGACGAAGTGCCAGCCGACGCTTTAGAAAAGGAGCGCGAAATCGCGAGAGCCCAGGCCAAGAACGATCCCAAGAATGCCAGCAAGCCCGAACAAGTTATCGATAAGATTGTTGAGGGACGGCTCAACAAATTCTATGAAGAATCTGTTTTGATGGATCAGCCTTTCGTTAAAGATCCCGCGGGCAAGACAGTAGCCGAACTCGTCACCGAAAAGGTCGCCAAGACTGGCGAAAAGATTACGATTCGACGCTTCACTCGTTACAAAATGGGCGAGGGCCTCAACAAGCGCGATGAAGACTTCGGCAGCGTCACTCGTAAGTTAACGTCACGAACCGGTCAAGAACATGAGTGAAGCTTTGGCAAACGGCGCCGCTAATCTCGTCTACCGCACGGTTCTCCTTAAGATTTCCGGCGAAGCGCTGATGGGCGAACAGACGTACGGTATCGACGTCGATGTCGCCCGCACAGTAGCAAGTGAACTCAAAGCGGTACATGCGCTGGGAGTTCAGGTGGCGGTGGTAGTCGGCGGCGGTAACATCTTTCGTGGCGTCTCGAAAAGCGCCGGGAATATGGATCGCTCATCAGCCGATTACATTGGCATGTTGGCGACTGTCATGAACGCAGTCGTATTGCAGGACGCACTCGAGAAATTGGACGTACAGACGCGTGTAATGTCTGCGCTGAACATCCCCCAACTTGCAGAGCCATTCATCCGGCGACGGGCGATACGCCATCTCGAAAAGGGACGAATCGCCATTTTCGCCGCCGGCACCGGTAATCCTTACTTCACTACCGATTCCGCTGCTGCGTTACGTGCTCTGGAGATAAAGGCGGATATTATTCTTAAAGCTACTAAGGTCGATGGCGTCTATTCGGCCGATCCGATGAAGGACAAGACTGCTACTCGCTTCGAATCGATCACGTATCAGGAAGTGCTGGAGAAGCAACTCAAAGTGATGGACGCGTCGGCGATTTCGCTTTGTATGGATAACGATCTACCAATCATCGTCTTCAACATGCGGCAACCGGGCAACATCACGCGAGTGGTTAAGGGTGAACCGGGCGTGGGGACTAAGATCGTACTGCGCGCTAGTCCTTAAACTGAGTGCTGCGTGCTGAGTACTGAGTACTGAGTTCCGGTCTTATTTGTGAGGTTGAGGGTTCCTTTTGTAGGTTCCAGTTCGCGTTTCGAGTTTTGGGAACTCAATACTCAGTACTAACCCAAGACCTTAGACGAGAAACCGAAATTCGTGGAGTGATCATGAGTGAAAAAGACGTAGTTCGAGAAACGAAACCGCGCATGGATACCGTGATCGAGGATTTCCGCCGCAAGCTCGCCACCGTTCGCACTGGTCGCGCCGCGGTCAGTCTCCTGGACACGATCATGGTCGACTACTACGGTACGATGACGCCACTAACGCAGATGGCTTCCGTGCACGCGCCTGAGCCGCAGATGCTAACCGTGCAACCGTGGGATCAAACGCAACTCGCCGCTGTCGAAAAGGCTATCCGCGTGGCTGACCTGGGATTGAATCCCTCAAATGATGGGAAACTCGTCCGCATTCCGATTCCACCTCTTACCGAAGAGAGGCGCAAGCAACTCGCGAAACAGGTGCACGAAATAGCCGAGGATCATCGGACGGCCGTTCGCAATGTTCGTCGCGACGCCAACGAACGTCTCAAGAAGATGCTGAAGGATAAAACGATCTCAGAAGACTCCGAGCGCGACGGATTGGACGAAGTGCAGAAACTAACCAACACGTTCATCGCCCGTATCGACGAGCTGACGAAAGCGAAAGAGCACGAACTGACGAACGTCTAAACTTTCGTCGAAACAAATCTGGAGCTGAAAAGGGCGGCCGCTTTACCACGCGCGGCCGCCACTTTTGTCTTCACTATTCGCCGTAACTCCTTACTCCGAACTCAACGCCTCCCAGCACTCGGATGCATGCCGGTGTTATGGGACATCAGGATCGCGGAATACGCTCGACTCCTCGAAATTCCGAGCGCACGCTTTCAAGCAGTTGCTCAATGTCACGCTTCCATAAGTTAGCTATTTTTGTGAAGCCGTCCTTATTCAAGGGCGCGATCAGAATCGCTGCTTCACTTATCAACCACCCGACACCAATGGCATAATTCCAGTCCGGATCGATGGCTCTATCACCTCTGTATTCTATGCGCCGGACGATTCTTGTGAACGCTCAAATTTTTCCACGCGAGCTTGAGCGGTTGCCATCTATCACTTAGTCTGTTGGATCGGAAGGCCATGAAATGTTTGTTTCCGCTGAGGAATGACGATGCCTAAGCATCAAATTTTCGCGATAAAATTTGCAAAGGTATATCCGCTATATGTTCAAAAAGCAGAGCGTAAGAATCGTACGAAAGAAGAAGTTGACCAGATCATCTGCTGGTTGACTGGCTATGACCAGGTGGGATTACAGCAGCAGATCGAACAGGAAAACGATATTGAAACCTTCTTTGCTCAAGCTCCAGCTACTCATCCAAATAGTTCGCTCATCAAAGGCGTAGTGTGTGGTGTTCGCGTGGAAGAAATAGAAGATCCGCTGATGCAAAGAGTACGCTATTTAGACAAGCTGGTTGATGAACTCGCAAAAGGAAAAGCGATGGAGAAGATTCTGCGGCAGTAAGTCGTT
>JANNON010000314.1:0-13839 GCA_031399105.1 Blastocatellia bacterium
GCTTCGGGTTGGCCTTGAGGTTGTCGATTTCGGTGACCAGCAGGATCATTTCCAGCAGGCCCTCGAGATTCTGTTTCTTCTTCGCCGATACTTCGACGAACACGGTGCTGCCGCCCCAGTCTTCGGGCATCAGTCCGAGCTCGGTGAGCTGGCGCTTGACCGTCTCCGGGTTGGCGCCCGGCTTGTCGATCTTGTTCACCGCCACGATGATCTTCACGTTGGCGGCCTTGGCGTGATCGATCGCTTCCTTCGTCTGCGGCATGACGCCGTCGTCGGCGGCCACCACCAGCACCACGACGTCGGTAGCCTTGGCACCGCGTGCGCGCATCATTGTGAAAGCTTCATGGCCTGGGGTATCTAGAAACACTACGCGCCGAGTCTCGCCCGGATGATCCGGACTGGGAACTTGAACACTGTAGGCTCCGATATGTTGCGTGATACCACCGGCTTCGCCAGCGGCTACATCCGTAGCGCGAATGCCGTCGAGCAGTGAAGTCTTACCGTGATCGACGTGGCCCATGACGGTCACCACCGGCGCGCGTGGCAGCTCAACATCATCGGCGTCCGTGGCGATCAGTTCCTCGAACTCTTCTTCCGCGATCATCTCTTCGAATGGCACAAAGGCGACGTCATAGCCAAAGCGCTTGCCTAAATCGACCGCAACGTCATTGTTTAGAGCCTGATTGATGGTCGCAAAAACACCACGCTGCAAGAGCAGGGTAACGACGTCCTTGGGCTTGATGCCGAGCTTTTCGGCGAACTCCTTAACAGTCGAACCCTCAACCAGCCGGACTGATTTGATTTCGCCCGGAGAGTTCGGATCCATTCGTCCAGCAATACGATCTTCGAGTGACAGCGCTTTCGGTGGTGGAATGAACTCGCCCTTGTCGAAGCGTCCGCCCTTTCCTTCCATGCCTTTGCGGCCACCACGGGCAGGCGTTCGCCGCGAGCGGCGTCGCCCAGCATCCGGAGGCGGAATGTAAGTGGTTTGGGGAGTCGCAGTTTCACCGGGAGTGCCCATTCGTTCGGTGCGGGCAAGCGGTGTTCGTTCTCGCACCCGTCCGCTCCGTTCAGCACGTTCACGAGGAGTAACCGGCGGAGGTGGAGGTACGGGAGCCGGCGCGCGTTCGCCGTGACGGATACCAGCGTTGAGCGCTGCTGCAGTTGGACGCAACACGCGAACCTGATGAGCTGGGGGAACTGGCGCTAGTTTTGGTGTTTCGACCGGCTCGGGAAGAGCGGTTTCACGTGCGGCTTCGATGACCACATCCTCAGCGCTCGGTTCGTCAAGTTCAGGGGCTGGTGCTGGAGAGGCGCTCACGATCTCAGCCGGTTGCTCTGCGCGAGCTGCTGGGGTCAATTTCTTAATGAGACGGGCAGTACCGACAGCCTTTCCGACGCTGGGCGCAACGGGTTGGTCCACGACCTCGGGCTCAACCGGCGCCGCTTCGACCGGCTCTGGCTCATCTTCAACATGTGCTTCCGGCTCTTCGGCAACCGCAACTTCTTCTATCGGTCGCGCGGCTTTCTTAACGACCTTTACAGCGCGCCTTACGGTAACTTCCTTCTTGGGAAAATACTTGTTGCGGATTTTTTCGGCGAGCTCTTTGGAAACAGAGTTTGAGGGCACGCTTACATCGACACCTTCACGACGCACTTCTTCGATTAGTCGCTTTGTGTCGAGCTTAAGTTCTTTGGCCAGGTCGTAAATACGAACCTTAGAGGTTACTGTCATGCACTCCTTCTCGGACGCCTTAAAGCCTTAGCGTCTGGCTGCTTCAGTGTGATTAATGCCTCGCTCCCAACCACACTGAAGGCTGCCTTCAGAAGCGCATCGCGTAGCGGTGGCTTGGGAACGAGCGGCAAAACGCACCGGGTAATCCGGTGCCGCCGCCGATACTATTCTGCTGCATCTGAGGAAGCATCTTGCTTCTCTTTATCATTGCCTCCGGACGATGCAGCATCGTCGTCGGATCCAGAGGCAGAAGTTTCAAGCGCCGTGTCGGAATCAGTCTCCGAATCAGCGCCATTTGTTAGCGCGTCAAGTAGGTCCGAGTCCTCGGCCAACTCTTCTACGTGTGCGGCCGCGTCGACTTCTGAAGACAACATATCCGGGGAAGGCGTGATCGTGTCCGGACGCAAATCGCGGCCGGCTCCGAGCAACACCAGTTCGTCTTCTGCGAATGGTTCCGATTCCGTTACCGGCACCGGGTCCACCGAATCGCGCGCGAGAATCTCAGGTTCAGCAGAGAAGGGAACACCTCGCTCTACTGCTTCGTCGTAACCAGCTGCAGTTTCATCACCAGCTTCGGTTTCAGCGCTAGCGGATGATCCCGATTCTTCGTCAGCTTGAACGGCGACTTCTGTATCTTCAGCCGATGAAACTTCAACGTCGGTCGCTTCGCCGGACTCTTCAACTTGCGCTGTATCACCTTGCAGACTGCGATCGCGCATGGCGATCACTGCCTTAGCGGCATCCAAAATCACTTCCGCTTCGTCAAGGCTCAAATCGAGGAACTCAACCAAATCATCAACGGTGGTAAGCGCCAGCGCGTCGATATCGTTGATGCCATGCTCGGCAAGTGCTTCTGCCTGGGCAGCCGTGACGCCTTCAATGGCTGACAGCGGAACTGATCCACCGGATGCGATGAGCGCACCCATGGCTTCGGTAACTTCGCGTTTCAGTTCTTCCTCGCTACGAATGTCGATATTCCAACCAACCAGCTTGGTTGCTAGTCGCACGTTCTGTCCGCGCTTGCCAATCGCCAGCGACAGTTGATCTTCGTTAACGATGACCTCCATCTGGCGATTCTCAATATCAGTGATGCGAACCTGATTAACCTTCGCGGGAGATAGTGCGTTGGCGGCGAAGACTGAGGGCTCGTCTGACCATTCAATGATGTCGATCTTTTCGCCGCGAAGCTCGCGAATGATCGCCTGCACGCGAGAACCCTTCATACCAACGCAAGCGCCGACTGGATCAACGTCGCGCTCGTTCGACATGACCGCGATCTTGGCGCGCTCACCCGGTTCACGAACGGCAGATTTAATGACGACGGTGCCGTCATAAATCTCAGGCACTTCCATCTCAAACAATCTCAGCAGCAATTCCGGAGAAGTGCGCGAGACCTCGACCTGTGGTCCCTTGGATTCCTTGGAAACATTATTGATAACGATGCGAATGCGTTCGCCCTGGTTCCACTGTTCGCCGCGAGACTGTTGCGAGCGCGGCAGGATGGCTTCGAGGTTTCCCAAATCAACGATGATGTTTCCGCGTTCGAAACGCTTTACGTACCCGTTAACGAGGTCGCCGATCTTGTCGATGTATTGCTCGTAGACATTGCTGCGAACCGCATCGCGGACTTTTTGAAAGAGAATCTGTTTAGCAGTCTGGGCTGCAATTCGTCCCAGTTCTTCCATTGGCAAAGGCAGCAGCAGCGCGTCACCCAACTCGACTTCATCGCCGGCTAGCTCACGAGCTTCGTCAATCGACAGCTCGGTGGCGGCATTTTCCACTTCATCGACAACTACCTTTGAAGCCGACAACTCGATCCCGGTCTCAGGATTCCAGTCGACCTGGATGTCCTCGCCGGAGCGGAACTGTTTCTTTGCAGCCGCGCGCACGGCCTCTTTCATTGCCTCGATGACCAGGTCGCGCTCGATTCCTTGCTCCTGGCAAAGGGCTTCGATGTTCTGTGCAATGGATGAACTCATGAACTCACGTTCTCTCTGGCTCGACGCCTGCGATATGCGCAGCGTCGCATTGAGCCTATTCGGTTGTTATTCAGTTGTAAGAGGCGTGGACTAAATCCGACGCCAACCCTTGTTATATCTATTTTCCCCGCGCGCGCCTCAGGTCTTCTTCAACATCGACCTCGAGGTTTGCTTTCACAATAGCTTCAAAGGGAATCGTGACCAGCCCGCTGGTCGCATCCTCGACTCGAACGTTATCACCTTCGATTCCAACGATTCGACCGCGAAAGTTTCGCTGACCATTAATTGCGACTCGAGACTTGATCTTTGCTCGGCTGCCGGCAAATCTCTCGTAATCTGAACGTTTATAAAGGCCGCGTTCCAGGCCCGGCGACGACACTTCGAGGGTGTAAGCCGCGTGAATAAAGTCCTCTACATCGAGCATGGTGCCGACTTGGAAACTGACTTCTGAGCAATCGTTGTGGGTGACGCCATTGGGTTTATCAATGAAAATCCGAACGATCGGCTTGTTTTCAGGCCCGGCGACTTCAGCGTGCACCAGTTCAAGTCCATGATCGATAGCGACATTCTCCGCAATCGTGCGTACGCGTTCCTCAATCGCACTCGAACCCAAGCTCACCTCCGAAAAACTGTCACCCAAAAGAAAAAGTGGGCGCGAACCCACAGATGAGACAGCCGCGCTTCGAGCAAGCGGAGGATTATACGGATAGAGTTCTAGGGACGCAAGTTGGCGCTGGTTCAAGTTCAAGGGAGCGATGCAGTTTGAGTCTCTTTGAATGAATGCGGCGCCAAATGAATGCGGCGTCGAGCTCGTGGGGTCAGTACCACCTCGCTGGTAGCGACCGTGTGAAACCTAAAACGAAGTGGCATGAAGTCAGTACCGTAACGCAGCGTCGAGTCCGGCTCACCGCATCTCAACTCCTAGTGATTTTAAAATCACTCAGTAAATACCCATTGACCGTAGATTCGTGGTTGGAATCGCAGACCCGACGCTACTGCGTTGCGGTACTGACTTAATGCCACTCCGTTCTGGTTTTCACACCGTCTCTACCGCGCGGTGGTACCGACCTCATGACTTTCACGTCGCCTTCATTTACAGACCTCAAACTGCATCACTACCCTTGTTCAAGCCAGAATCGTTCTGAACTGAGAAAGGAGACGGCGCGCGCAGCCCCATTGGAGAAATTCAGCTCGACGGTAAGACAGAGGCTTTCCGCAAGGAATACGGCAGATCCGCTTACTCCTGTATCTGCCTTTACATGAAGAGCTTACGCGAAACATTAGGTTGAAAACGCCTTATCGGTGGCGTAGTATTCGCCCGTACCAAAGCCATTTTTCGTACCACGCTTCCTGGCCGTTTGATTTCCCACCATATTTTTGGGCATGTCGCAGCACCGCTGCGGGTAAACCAAAGTCAATGATTGGTCGGACTGTTTCACACTATCGCATTCTTGAACCGCTCGGAGAGGGTGGCATGGGAGCCGTGTACCTCGCCGAAGACACCCACTTGGGAAGGCGTGTCGCGATCAAGTTTCCCTCGAATAACTCGCTTACGATCGAGTATCGCGCGCGATTTCTCCGCGAAGCTCGAGCCATTTCGGAACTAAGTCACCCTTCCATCGCGACGCTTTTCGACTATGGGGAAGCTGAGGATGGCCGGCCATTTCTGGTGATGGAGCTCGCTCGCGGTCGGACGCTGGCCGAAGTGATAAAACGAGGCGAACTAAATCTCCCGCGTGCAATTGAAATGGTTTGCCAGGTTGCCAATGCACTTTCCGAAGCCCATTTGCGTGGCGTAGTTCATCGTGATGTTAAGCCTTCGAATATCATGATCGACGAACGCGGTGGGGTTAAGGTGCTGGATTTTGGACTCGCAAAACAACTGCAACGAGATCCGGTCCTGAGTTCAGAGCCAGAAGCTCCAACGCTACTCTCAACCGAAACTCGCAGCGGCGTTGTCATGGGAACGCCCGCTTACCTTTCGCCTGAACAGGCGATGGGACTTTCAGTTGACGGCCGCAGTGATCTGTTTGCGCTGGGCATCGTCCTTTACGAGGCCATCACCGGACGAACTCCCTTTCACGGCGGCAACTTCATAGAGATCGCCGCGAACGTACTGCACGTTGAGCCGACGCCGCCTTCTCAAATCAATCCCATAATTCCCAAAGAACTCGACTCGGTGGTTCGTAAGGCACTCGCGAAAAAGCCGGAGCGTCGCTACCAATCAGCGAGTGAAATGGTTGCCGATCTCAACTCGGTGAAAGAGAATTTGGACACGAACAATGGCCAAACTTTAATCAAACTGACAGTGCCCTCACTGGCCCCGGTTCACAGCAGGACGCTGAGCGACACTTACACAAACTTGTCGCAGATCCTGCAACGGCCGCGGGTGCCGATCCTCTATTTGATAATTGGCGCGGTTGTCTTGCTGGCTGGTAGCTGGCTCACATGGCGGCTGTTGCGAGCCGGTCCTTACAAGCCTTCAGCCGAAGCGCAACGATGGTATGAAGTGGGAACTACGGCGATTAGAGACACGGCGTACTATCAAGCCAGTCAAGCACTCGCAAAGGCAACGGCCGCTGATGATGGTTTCATGCTTGCGCACGCGCGCATGGCGGAAGCGCTCGTGGAATTGGACTACGTCGATAGTGCCAAGAATGAACTGCTGCGCGTCACGAGCGCTGATCGATCAAGGCTATCTTCAGTAGATGCGCTTTATCTCGACGCGATTACGGCAACGGCGAGAAACGACTTTGCGCAGGCAACCGAACGTTATCGGGAAATAGTTCAGCAGACTCCGGACGACGAAAAGCATTATGTGCTTGTTGATCTCGGTCGTGCTTATAAGAACAACAACGAAGCGAAGAAGGCGATTGAGAGCTTTACCGAAGCGACCACCCGGAATCCTCAATACGCCACTGCATATCTGCACCTGGGAATCCTGCACGGTCAGCAGGGCGATAACGCTGCCGCAATGTTGGCGTTCGAAAAGGCCGAGTCGATCTATCAGGCGTTGGGTCGTCTCGAGGGTCGTGCCGAAGTCGTACTGCAGCGTGGCGCACTCTTTAACAAGCTCAACAAGCTCAATGAAGCGGTAACTCAGTTGAACCAGGCGCTCGCGTTGGCTAAGGCGAACGATAACAAATCACAGACGATAAAAACCCTGCTGCAGCTAAGCAGCGCCACCGCCGACTTGGGCGAGACCGGTCGCGCAGTTGAGTACGCAAGGGAAGCAGTTGATCTGGCCCAGCGAAACGGTATGGAGAACCTTAGTGCGCAGGGCCTAATCGACCTCGGTAACTCTTTTCTGGTTCGCGGCGAGATTGTCGAGGCTGAAAAATATTTTTCGCAAGCCCTGGAGTCTGCTGAACGTGGTAAAGCGCGCAGGAACGCCGCGCGGGCCAGAGTTTCACTAGCGAACGTAAGTGCGCGACGAAACGATCAGGATGCTGCGGTTCGTTATCTCGAGCCGGCACTCGCGTTCTATAACGAAGGCGGTTATCTCACAGAATCATTTGCGTGTCTGGCATTGCTGGCGCGGGTAAAACTGAAGAACGGAGACTACGAAGGCGCGACAAAAGCTCACGACCAACTCTTTCAAGTTGCAGAAAAGTTGAATGACCAGTCGCTGTTGGCGCGCGCCCATGCTGAACGTGGTTCCGTTCTTAATCGACAAGAGAAATATACCGAGGCTCTCAATCACTTGAACCAGGCTTTTTCATTCTTCAGTAGTCAGGGTCAGCTTCGTAGCATGGGCAATAACCTCGTGAGTCGAGGCAACACACTTTGGATACTTGGCCGGTTGCAAGAAGCGGAAAATTTACTAAATCAAGCCCAGGCAATTGCGGACAAACCTGGTGGGGAACAGAAAGAGCTTTCCGCTGAAGTTAAGCTGGCGTTTGCCGAACTCGCGCTCAGTCAGGACAAGTTTGCTGATGCTCGTCAACGAGCTGAGAAAGTGCTTAGCACTACGCTCCCGCAGTATCGTGAAGTTGTGCTCGGCGCGAAACGCGTGCTGGGACTCGCCCAGGCGAATAGCGGTGCTGGTGCCCTTGCCAAACAGACCAGCGCGGACGCGGTGGAACTGGCGCGAGCCCAGAACGAGTCGCTGCAGCTGGCAAAGGCAACGCTGGCGCTCGCAGAAGTTCAGTTGCTTGGCAATGACACACAGCAAGCGCTCACTAATGCACTCGAGGCGCAGTCAGTTTTCGCCAAAGGTGATCAGAAGGAATCGGAGTGGCGAGCATTGTTGATTGCAGCTGTCGCAAGTCAGCGGCTCAATGACTCGAGCAAAACGGGTGAGTATGCCAAGCAAGCCCAGCAGGCAATTCAGATTCTGCTGCAACGATGGGGTGCCGAAAATTTCAACAGCTATGTTAGTCGTCAGGATGTGCAGCGGATGCGACGACAGCTCGATCAACTTGTCGCGACGCCGTGACGAATAAGGATGAAGGATGAAGGATGAAGGATGAAGGATGAAGGATGAAAAGTGCTGGGTTGATAAGTCTCAGTTGCGATCTCAGTGTTTGAAGGCTCTGCACAAAAGTTAATTTCCGGATCTTGAATTCCCTGGTAGTGGTTCTTTGTGCAAAGCTGTGTTTGAATTAACAGCCGAGACAACGACCCCATCACAGGAACTGAAATAGAGAGTTTGTAGCGTCCGTTCTGCAGGGCCAATCAGCTCTGCTTAGGTTCTTCCACCCCCAGAAAAGAGGAGCGAGACCATGCATCACCTACGTTTATTCTTAATCGCTTTGGCGACCATTTTAGTGCTCGCGTTGGGAGTGCTCGCACTCGTCAACCGATCCACGCAGACACCAGAGGTGCCGCCCGGAGATGACATCATCATCATCAAAGGTGGTTCGTTAACCATTCAATGTCCGGGATACGTCGATTGCCTGGAAGCCGGCGACGGCAAAGGGAAATACGCGCACAAGTCGAACAAAGAGGAAGTTAAGGACAAGACAAAAGCCAAGAAAATCCGCTTGATCGTTGTCAAAGACGAAGCCGGAAATGTCTTAGGCAGTTTCAGCAGCGTGAACTTTCCGAATGGCAAACCAGCCATCGAAATCACCTACAAGTAGAGCTTAAGAGCGAGGTCTCGCTTTGATGGCTGAGTGCGTATTCCCACTCAGCCAGTGAGCTTCGCTTTTACTATCTCGCTAACCGTACGGCCGTCAGCGTTCCTGCCAGAGAGTTTCTCCTGCACCGCCTTCATGACCTTGCCCATGTCTTTCATGGAAGTGGCGCCTGCTTCGGCGATTGCTGCTGAGACGGCTTGTTCGATCTCCCCTTGCGAGGCTGCCTGGGGTAGGTAAGTCTCTATCACGACGATCTCAGCAGCCTCTTTGTCAGCCAATTCCTGACGGCCACCCTTTTCATACTGCTCGATGGAATCGCGCCGCTGCTTCACCAGCGAGCGAAGCAGTTTCATCATCTCTTCGTTGTCCAGCTCGGAGCCCTTTTCTTTTTCGCGATAGACGACCGCGGATTTCACCATGCGTAGCGTCGAGGTGCGATCCGCAGTCTGCGCTTTCATGGATACAGTCAGGTCGGAAATTATTTGCTCTCTAAGACTCATTAAAAACTCCTCGCGTTAATTTGTAGGGGCGTCCCTCCGTGGGCGCCCCTCGTTTTCCCTGATTCTGTTTTGATTCTCAAAGGGACGCCCACGGAGGGGACGGCCCTACCAACAGCTGCTAGGGTGTGATTGTAGGAATCGTGAACCCCGGCAGCAGCTTGTTTCGCTCGTACAACTTCAACAACTCAGAAGCCATTAGCCGGTGGCCCAGATGATTTGGATGGATTAGCTCGCCAAACCATCCCTCATTTGAAGGGTATGCAGCCGGTGTCAGTTCCAACAATTCCATGAACGGAAGTTGGTTGCGTTCGGCAAACTTGCGCAGCGATTCCCGATAACGATTCATCAACTGGGCCTCCGGTGGATTCGTCTTCTGATCGCGATAGGGGGCAGCGATGACAACCGTTCTTATCTTTCGTTCCGTAGCGAGTTGAGCAATGGCGCGCATGTTGTCCAGATATTCTTGCTCGGAAACACGTGGTTGCGGTTTTGAAACAGGCCCACTCGTTTTCGCTTCTCTTGCTCGCAACCACTTTGTCGTATGCGCGAAGGCCTGACTGTGATCGATTAGCCAGCGCGTCATCACTACATACCAGTTTGTGCGAATCGTCTCCCGGTCCGGCGCATCGCTAAAGCTCACATCGTTCCAACCAAAACTCGCGGTGAGTAGATCGGGTTGCAGGTGGTCAATCTCGCGGCGCAACCAGGCGAGTCCTTGATGACTGGTATAACCCGGCACGGCCATCGTGATTACCTCAATCTTACGACCTGGATTAGCCTCGCGCAGGGCCTTTTCAAGCAGCATCGAATAGGGCAACCAACCACGATCGTAGTCGGTCGGACGCTCCGGCCACACAGGCGGCACGCGATAGCCAAAAGTCACCGAGTCGCCCAAACAAACGATGCGAAACACGCCGGACTCTTTCTTACCAACTGGATAGATAGAACGAAAGTGCTCTGCATTCGTCGAAACTACCGTGAAGTCCCAGACCGTTTCTCGCAGGTTCGGTTTCAAACGCCATAGCAACCACGGATCGCCTTCAAAGATCGCCGACTGTTGGGGGTTGCTGATCTGCGCCTTTTGTTGAGTGGTGTTGACGAAAAGATCGAGACTCGAAACACGCGGCAGCGCGAGGCGTGTCGTGACCTCCGCCACCACAAGTAGCAGCACGAACAGCAAGTAAATAATAGAGACGAAGGCGAGGCGTCGCTTACGCGAAAGCTTGCGAACCGAAGCCTGTGCTGGCGGAGCCGTTGACTGCATCTAGACTGAGAGTTTGTGTCCGTTTGATTTCGCCAAGTACTCGCGAAGATAGAAGCCGGTGTGCGATCCCTGGGCCACGATCTCTTCCGGCGTGCCAGTACCAACGACGTAGCCGCCGGCATCACCGCCTTCTGGACCGAGGTCGATGATGTGGTCGGCAGTTTTTATCACATCAAGGTTATGTTCGATCACGAGCAGTGACCCCCCCGCGTTAATCAATGCACGGAAGGCCGCCAGCAATTTGTTGATGTCGTCGAAATGGAGTCCCGTTGTTGGCTCATCGAAAACATAGAGTGTCTTTGCGCCCGTTCGTTTGGAGAGTTGAGCGGCGAGTTTGATGCGCTGAGCCTCGCCGCCCGATAGCGTCGTCGCCGATTGTCCGAGTCGCAGATAGCCGAGCCCAACTTCATCCAGCACGCGCAATCTATTTGTGATCTTGGGAACTTCGCGGAAAAATGAGATCGCTTCACGCACTGTCAGGCTGAGGATTTCATGAACGTTCTTGCCGCGATACCTGATGTCCAGAATCTGCTGTTTGAAGCGCGTGCCCTTACATTCTTCACAGACGAGTTCCACATCAGCAAGGAACTGCATTTCAACCGTGACCGTGCCGTCGCCCTGGCAAACTTCACAGCGTCCGCCGGGTAAATTGAAAGAGAAGTGCGAGGGATCGAAGCCTCTTGCCTGTGCCTCGCGAGTAGAGGAGAGGACTTCGCGAATGCCGTCGTAGACTTTTATGTAAGTCACCGGATTCGAACGCGGCGTGCGGCCGATGGGCGACTGGTCTACGAGGATCACGTCGTCTATAAGGTTTCCTCCCTCGAGTTTGTGAAAGGCGCCGACGTGCCCCTGCCAATCGCCGCGCTGCTTTTTTAGTCCTGCATAGATGCAATCGTGAATCAACGTGGATTTACCCGAGCCACTGACGCCAGTTACACAAACCAGCATGTCGAGTGGAATATCAACGTCGATCCCTTTCAAGTTGTGCTCACTAGCGCCGCGCACAGTTAGCTTGTGCTTTTGAAATAGCCGGCGTTGCTTCGGCTCTTTGATCTCGGATTCGCCACGCAAATACCTGGCGGTAAGCGAACCTTCACTTTTCAGCAGACCGGCAAAGTCGCCTTCGTACATTACTCGACCGCCCAGCTCACCTGCGGATGGTCCAATGTCGAGAATGTGATCCGCAGCATGCATCATTTCGGCGTCGTGCTCGACGACCAGCACCGTATTCCCGATGTCTCGCAGATTGTGCAGTAACCGGATCAGCCGATCGTTGTCGCGCGGGTGGAGACCGATCGAGGGTTCATCTAGAACGTAAAGCGCACCCACCAGCGACGAGCCAAGATTCGTCGCGAGTTGAATTCGTTGCGCCTCGCCGCCCGATAGAGTCGAGGCCAGCCGATCCAGGGCCAGGTAATCCAAACCTACGTCAACCATGAACCGCAAACGTCGTCTCACTTCAAACAGTATTCGTTCCGCAATGGCGCTCTGCTCCGTTGACAGTTCGAGGGCGTCAAAGAAAACAGCCGCATCTTTTATTGAGAGTGAGCAAATATCCGGCAGCGTGCGCTGGGCGAGCTTTACGTCGCGGGCTTCCTGCCGCAAACGCCCGCCACCGCAATCGGGACAGCGAGCGTAGCCGCGATACTTCGAAAGAAAAACGCGCACGTGCAACTTGTATTTTTTTGTCTCAAGCCAATCAAAGAATCCGCGAACCCCAGCCCATTCAGCCTTACCTTCAATGATCGCGCGCTGGTCCGCTTTTGAGAGCTGCACGAAGGGAACAGTCATTGGAATCTTCTGCGACTTGCAGAACTGCTTGAGTTCATCCATCGCCCATTCGTGCTGTGGCTTGGTCCAGGGCTCGATCGCGCCTTCCTTCAAGCATAAACCTGGATTCGGAATCACAAGATTCAAGTCGAGTCCGATCGTGTTGCCGAAGCCCTGACAGGTCGGGCATGCGCCAAAGGGATTGTTGAAGCTGAAGAGCCGGGGTTCCGGTTCGGCGTAAACCGTGCCGTCGTACTTGCAAGCAAAGCGGTCGGAAAAATTGAGTCGTTTCGGTTCAGCTTCCGCAGTTTCAACTACCGCGGTGCCGTGACCTTCCTGGAAACAGATTTCCAGCGAGTCCACCAAACGCTGACGCACGTCAGAACGAGCCACCAACCGATCAACCAGTACGAAGACATCGTCAAAACTCGCGAGCGTGAAATCGTCAGGACTGTGCAACTCGAGTGTCTGGCCTTTGTGGAGTAGGCGCGTGAATCCGCGTTGCATCAAACTCAGAACGTGAGCTGAGATCGAGTGGTGCGCTGGAGCAGTCTGGGCCGGGGAACCCTTTCGTTTGGAAGCGCGCTTATCTGGTTCGATTTGAGTGAGACCGGCGGCCGCGGGAAACAGCACGTAAAATCTGGTTCCTTCTGACAAGCTTGCGAGCACTTCATCCGCAACTGATTCAGGTGAATCTTTCTGAACCTCGCGACCACAAACCCGACAGAAAGTTGTGCCGATACGCGCGTAAAGCAATCGCAGATAATCGTGAATCTCGGTTTGGGTACCGACAGTCGAACGCGGATTTCGCGTGGAGTTCTTCTGCCGAATAGCGATTGCGGGAGCGATGCCGCGGACCTCGTCAACGTCCGGTTTGTCCATCCGCTCGAGAAACTGACGGGCGTAGGCCGAAAGCGATTCGACGTAGCGACGCTGCCCTTCGGCGTAAATCGTGTCGAAAGCGAGCGAGGACTTACCCGAGCCGCTGACTCCGGTGACGACCGTCAATTGATTGATTGGGATCGAGAAGGAGATGTTCTTGAGGTTGTTGACCCTCGCCCCGCGAACCTGGATAGCTTCTTCTGACATCATTAATTCTTAATCCGGGGCTGCACAGATATGAATATTAGCCCCTTCGCAAACCTCGAATAATACCTTGCTTTCCAGTAGAGGAGAAATAGAGTGAGAAAGCGGTAGTTTTGTGGGGATGTCCCTCCGTGGGCACCCCTGATTAGCTTCAAGTTCTCAAATTGAATAGTTGTGTCCGGCTACGCAAAAACGAAATACTCATCGGTGAATCTGCCCGGTTTACGCCTTGGACGGGCGCAAAGCTATCAGAACCGCGGAGCGTAGCGACCGGGCCGACGGCAAAACTTCAACTGGTTTTGAGAGAGGTCTCACCTACTCTCACTTGCGTGCTTCTTCCCAATCCGCCTGGTCGCTGCGCTCCGCGGTAGTGATGCAGTTTGAGGTCTGTAAATTAATGCGGCGTAATTGTCATGAGGTCAGT
>JANNON010000367.1:0-5252 GCA_031399105.1 Blastocatellia bacterium
GTGAGACGGTGGTCCTCGACTTCTCGTCGGACTTCGGCAACCACAACGGCGGCTTCATCGCGTTCTCGCCGACCGATGCGTGCGTCACGTGCCTGTACTGGGGCACCGGCGACGGCGGCGACGGCAACGATCAATTCCAGAGCGCGCAAGATCCGGGTTCAAAAGTTGATCCAAATCCGGGCTCGCTGACAACCCGGATCTTCCCGCCGATTTTTTGCACCGCAGTTTCCACTACATCTAACCCAATTCCTCGTCCCGATGTGGTTGAAACACTGCCCGCCGTCGAAAACCCGGATTTGAAAAGCAGACTAAGACTCTCTTCCAAATCTAACTCAACGCCAGCTTCGATCAAACCAGCTTTAGCCGCCGCAACGGAAACCAGTTCGGGGTCTATTCCTCGTCCGTCATCGCTCACCCGAATGACTAGCTGATCTGTTTCGCGTGACGCTTCGATCCTGATCGTTCCCGACGGGGACTTACCCAGCCGCCCTCGATCACTAGCGTTTTCGATTCCATGATCAACCGCATTCCGCACCAAGTGCACGAGCGGACTGGCAAGCGCTTCCGATAGATACTTGTCGAGTAACAATTCAGCGCCGGCGGTCTCGAACAGAATTTCCTTTCCAGTAAGCCGGGCGGCAGCGCGACCGGCCCGTTCAGCACGCTTCAGAATTCCATCGGCGCGTACCAGCAGAAAACTTGCAATCGTCCTATCGATCTCGCGAAACCCCGCACGAATTCGGTCGATAGCTTTCTCGCTTGAGTTGCCGGCAAGTTCGGCCGCAGCCTTACTGGTGCTCGGTTCCAAAACGTCAAAAGTAATCGTCGCAACGTCGTTAGCCAAACGCCGCAGTGTTTGGATCTTGTCAAGTTCGACTCGAACAGAAAGAGATGCTGGTTGCGAGTCCCGCACATCTTCATTAACTTCTCGCTCGCCTCGGGCGCCGGTTGATACGGGAGTCATCTCAACCAGATTAAACTCGGAAGCCAACGCGAGAGATCCTCGTTTGCTTAGAAACAGCAGTCGAAACTCGATTCGATCTGGTTGAGTTGGATCCAGATTCGGATGAGTCGATACCACTTCTCCAAGCTCTTCCAGTCTTGCTTTCAGTTGATAGACCTGCTGATCGAAATCGGCCAAATCGAAAACACTTGAGACGATGAACAGTTCGCTTTGTTCAGATACAGCTTGGCTCAGATGATGTCTCTGACTCTCAGTCAGTGACTCGCGGATGTTTGGAGGGAGGTTGGCAATTGTGAATTCGCAGTTGGCGCGCACTGATTCGGGTTGGGCTTTCCCGATCTCGCGCAGTGACTCGATCGAGCTTTCGATTGCCGCCTCGAGCTCTCTTGAAACACGCGGTGAAAAGCTTTTTACCAGCAGATCCACCGCCTCCTCCATAACGCCGAGGACTTCTCTATTTAGCACCGCTCTTCCCGCGTTGACTTCTGCAATCCGATGCTCGAGAGCGTGAGCAATTCGATTCGCGGGCTCCAGATTTATCGCCGCCGCAGAACCCTTAAGACTATGTGTTCGACGGAAGAGATCAGCGAGCAGGCGGCGCCGCGCAGCGCCGTCAGTCAATTGAACGCGGAGTTCCTCGAGATCGGCGATTATCTGCTCGACGAGTCCTTCTATTTCAACAATGAAATCCTGGCGCGTTTGATCCACGGTGGGATAGTAAGTTGTTAGCAACTAATAGTGAAGAAGGTTGGGAAATTGTCAGTGGTCCGTAGTCAGTGGTCCGTTGTTCTTGTAGCGCAACTTCAGAATTTCCTACCAAGGACCCTTCAACGAACGGCATGAAAACAACTGACAACTGACTACGGACCACAGACAACTTCTGGACTTAGAGTTTGCGTTTCAGCGACTTACCTACTGATCCTCTTCAGGCGCATTCTCCTCAAGCGCTTCTTCACCAGGACCATCTTCAGCAGGTGCGTCCTCGACGTTCTCTTGCGGGTGTTGCTCGTCCAAGTCGCCCTTGATGGCGTCAAGAATGCCGTTGATGAACTGCGTGGCTTCGTAGGTTGAGAAGCGGCGGGCAATTTCCAATGCTTCGTTAATTGCTACGGTGCGAGGAGTGGGCTCATAAAGAAATTCATAAACAGCTAATCGCAAAATGTTGCGATCGACGATTGCCATCCGCGAGATACGCCAATGCTCAGCACGTGATTTTATGCGCTCGTCAAGAGTTTCCAGATGAGCGATCGTGCCGCTGGCCAGTCGTGAGGCGAACTCGCGAGCGGCGGGCTCAACGTCGGTCTCACCCAACTCAGTCCAGTAGGTGCGCACAACTTCATCGTTGAGCGTCTCGCAAACATCTGCAGCAAAGAGCATTTGCAAGGCGCATTCGCGCGCCTTACGTCTCGAACCCATAGTGCTTAATTAGAATGAAGGCGGAAGGTGAAGGATGAGCGTCTTTCGGCGCTCGCTTCATCCCTCATCCTTCATCCTTCATCCTTCTTAAAGACTTCCTGGTAAAGATTGACTAATTCAACCGCGGTTGTTGCGGCTTCAAAACCCTTGTTCCCCAATTTGACGCCGGCGCGATCAATAGCTTGATCAAGTGTGTCGGCGGTTACGATTCCGAATATCACCGGCACTCCAGTTTGCAGTCCGGCTTGACCAATGCCGCGGGTCACTTCAGCCGCAATGTAGTCGAAGTGTGGCGTCTGCCCGCGAATGATCGTGCCCAGACAAATCACCGCATCGAACTTATGCGACTCCGCAACTTTCAATGCGAGCAGTGGAATTTCGAACGAGCCCGGAACGCGAAAGATCTCGATTTCGTGTTCACCAGCGCCCAGACGTTTCAAAGCATCGAGTGCGCCTTCGATCAGACGCGCGCTGATGAAATCATTCCAGCGACTGGCGACAATCGCGAAACGAAATCCCTCGGCGTTCAATCTACCTTCGTGTGTGGCTGGGTGCAAAAGTTAAGTTACCGTTCCCGTCGTGATGGCTTTCGCAGTATAGGTGAAGGTCTTGCAGAGCGGCAAGTTGGGGGTGCTGAGTAAGGAAAGCGACGAAGGGGATACTGGTGGAATCGCGGCTATTTACTTCGAATGTGGGTTTAGACCGGGGCTTTCACGGGATAGTCAACGGTCTAAACTCGTCGGGCTGAACTTTTCTATTGCATCTTCAATCAGCACGCCGGCTGCTTGAATACGACTAATGTCGTTAGTTGAGAGTTCGAGAATCGCAATGCGTCGTCCCGCGAGGTTCTGCTGATAGCGGATATTTTGATCGGCAGTAATGAACAGATCGAATTCAGCCAGCACGTTTCAAAAGATCGCCGTTCTTGATCCCGCCCCAACCTTGGTCCTGGACTGCTGAGCAAGAGTGACCGCTCAGCAGCTTGCGCATCGGCCATGGCACACACTCATCAAGCAGAATCCTCATGCAGCCGCCGACGGAAGCAATGCCTGCTCAGAGCATTCCAATATTTGCCTTGCTGAGTCGCGAGTTACTGAAGGAAAGCACTCGATGAATTCTTCCAGCGAGTAATCGTTCTCAAGGTACTCGAAGAGCGTTTTGATCGGCACGCGAGTTCCCTTGAACACCGGCACGCCACCGAGAATCTCCGGGTCAATCGTAATTAGCTCACCAGCGTTCATGGCTTGAGTTTAGTCCAGGTCAAGCTTCGCCGTAAATCGATACGCCCTAAGTACCCAAAAAAATCTCGAAGCCCAGTTTACTGGCTACGCTCAAGCATTCCGGTTTGCCGGAGTCACAGACTGCTCAGAAAACGATAGGTACCTTCTCGGTGCCTCAGCTTCCGCTAAACACCGGTTTGCGCTTTTCCAGAAACGCGCTGGTTCCTTCGCGTACATCGGTTGTCGCGAAGAGCGCGGCAAACAACTCGGTTTCAAGCGCGAGTCCTTCTGCCAGGGGCAGATCGATTCCGCGAGTCACAGCTTTCAAACAAGCACGAATGGCAAGGGGTGCAAGTTCAGAAATCTCGTGCGCCAATGCTTCCGCTTCATTCAGAAGTTGTCCCGCTTCGACCATTCGATTCACCAGACCTACTTGGTGCGCTTCGCTTGCCGGCAGCCGTCGGCTTGTCAACATCATCTCAAGGGCACGGCCTCTGCCGATCTCGCGTGCGAGCCGCTGTGTTCCACCGTAGCCTGGAATGATCCCCAGCCGCGTTTCGGGCAAACTAAACTCAGCTTGCGGCGTCGCCAACCGAATGTGACAGGCCAGCGCCAACTCGCATCCGCCACCGACAGCAATTCCATTGATCGCGCCGATTACCGGTAAACGAAGTCGCTCAATCCGATCACAAACTGCCTGGCCACGTAACGAGGTCGCATGGGCCTCGACTTCATTTAGATTGGTAAGTTCACTGATGTCCGTACCGGCGCAGAATGCCCGCTCGCCAGCCCCGGTAAGAATCACGCAGCGCAGACTTTGATCCTCGTCGATCTGGTCCAACGCCTCGCCCAGCGCGACCATCATCGCCCGTGAAAGTGCGTTGAGCTTCTCGGGACGATTCAACGTCAGAACCGCAACCGCGCCGTGCTTCTCGTAATCAATGTTGGACATTAAGGAATCATTGGCCGCTGATTAACGCGGATGAAATAGACCTGAAAAAGATAGAGAGAAAAACTTCAACTGTATTCAGTCTCACTCAGATCCGTTTCATCCGCGTTAATCGGCGGCCTAATTTTCGGACTAAACCAACTGCATCGGGGTTGGGTTCTTGGGATCGGCAGTGTAGTCATAAAACCCGCGGCCGGATTTTCTGCCGTACAAGCCTGCGAGCACCATGCGCTTCAATAGCGGCGGCGGCGCGAAACGCTTCTCACGAAATTCATCGAACATAATCTCGGCGATGTAGTAGGTCGTGTCGAGACCGACGAAGTCACCGAGCGTGAACGGACCCATCGGATAACCGCAACCGAGTTTCATCGCGTTATCAATATCTACAATCGAGCCGACGCCCTCTTCCAACGCGCGAATCGCATCGAGCATGTACGGGACCAGCAGCCGGTTCACGATGAACCCGGTTTTGTCTCCCGCGCGCACCGGCACTTTCCCCAAACTCTTTCCAAACTCGACTGCCTCTTCATAAACGTCGGCGTCCGTTAGGATCGTGCGCACAACTTCTACGAGCTTCATCAATGGTACGGGATTGAAAAAGTGCAACCCGATGAATCGCTTCTGTCTGTTTACGGAAGTAGCGGTCATCATTTCAGTGATTGAGATTGACGAGGTGTTTGAGGCAAAAATTGTCTCTGGCTTG
>JANNON010000373.1:0-6642 GCA_031399105.1 Blastocatellia bacterium
ATGTAGTGATGCAGCAGAACGTAAGCGGTGCCCGGCGAACGGACACCGAGAAAGGTGCCGATAATTCCTGACGCAGACATCGTCGCCTTGAGTGCGTCAGTCTCGAACCATTGATCGAGAAAGTCGACGGCGCTCATCGTCATCAACTGGACCTGATTGTATTTGTCCTCGTCTGGCAGTGCTTGAAATCGCCGGCCCATCGTCAAAAGATCGAGTAGGCCTTTCACTTTTAGCGACGTGGGATCCGGCGGCGTCATGCTCATGATCGGTTTGACGAAATGGGCCATCTCGACCATGGCCTTGCCATATTCATCGTAGGCCTCGGCGTCGAGTTTTGAGTGACGCGCAATCTCGCGGCGCGTCTTTGCATGATCGTTGACGCGCCAGAGATAGTCTCCATTCAGCATTGGTGTGAACGTGCCGTCGAGCGGAAGGATCTCCAGACCATGGCGTGGCAGATCGAGTTCACGAATGATCTCGGGACGCAGGAGTGACACGACGTACGAACAGACTGAGAATTTGAAACCGGGAAAGACTTCTTCGGTCACCGCAGCGCCACCGAGCACATGACGGCGCTCGAGCACCAGAACCTTTTTCCCAGCACGCGCGAGATAGGCGGCATTGACCAGTCCGTTGTGGCCGCCGCCGATCACCACGACGTCGTATTTGTTATTCATTCGATGAAGCGGAAATTAGTAGGTTATACGATGCCGATTGTGAAGAGAACGCAACCGTCAAGAACAGCGAGCATCGGCTCGGTTACGGATCCCAACCGACGTTTTAACCGCGACTTGTCCAGCACCCTCATTTGATGGCACAGCGCCACTGAATCCCTGGCCAAACCACCTTCGCCTTCAGGCAAGAACACACAGGTAGGCAGCGATGTTCTCCGCACATTAGTGGTTAATGGAATAGTAAGAAAGGTGTTTGTAAATCGGTTTATAGAATTGTTTTGAAGAATGATAACCGGTCTCGTTCCGGCCTGTTCGGAACCGCGGATGGGATTAAGCTCGCCAGCCAAATCTCCTCGCGCTGTACTTTCATTCAGCATCCTCGCGGGCCAATCCTCGTTCGTATTCTTCGACTCCTTGTTCCGCCAGCACGCGATCAAAGTCGGCAAATTCTGAGTACGCAGCAGCCAACTGCTCATTGTCGATTTGGACTGCGTTTGCATAAGTGCGGCGCAGAATTTCACCAGCAACTTGCTGTCTCTCTGATTCAGGCAAGAGGTCGAATGACTTTAAGAGGCCTTCTTCCGCGGCACTCAAAATCAACTCCTTTTGACTCATTCTACGCTGGACGCTTCTCCTTAATCAAAACCAGACTCTGTGGGGCGTCCTTCGATAGGTGCAAGATCTTTGGCATGCTACAAAGCGTTGTGGCAATCACCACGACTTCTATTTGTTATTCATCTGTGTTCGGAAAGTCCAACTTGCTGAAGAATCGTTAGGATACTTATAATCACTCGCCCTGACAAACACACAGATTAGCCAGCAAACACTTACAATCTAGTAAGCAATCTACCGCTAAGCTAAAGGACCAGCGTATTATCAACTCATGCTGAACGCAGGCGTTCTAACTTTTAAGGAGTTTGCCATGCGCGAACCGTTACCGCTGGCGACAATTCACGACGCCGTGTTGGAATTTTTGCGCGGGCGCGACGATGTAGTTGTGTTCGGAGCAACGGCGGTGAATGCTTATGTTGACGAGCCGCGCATGACTCAGGATATCGACCTCATGTCGACACGTGCGGCCGATCTCGCAGAGGAAGTGCGCGTGTATCTTAGCGAGCGATTTCACATCGCAGTTCGAGTAAGGACAGTTCGCGGCGGCAAGGGATATCGGCTATTTCAAATTCAGAAAGCTGGCAATCGTCATTTGGTAGATGTACGTCCAGTCGCTGCATTGCCAGAATCGCAATCCTTCCAGGGAATACTCGTGCTGGCACCGGCGCAACTTATCGCTCAGAAAGTAATGTCGTTTCATTCTCGTCAGGGACAACCGAAAGGTTTTTCTGACATGCGAGATCTCGCAGTTTTGTTTCTCGCTTTTCCGGAGTTGAAAATGGACCCAGGGGCGGTAAGTGATGCGCTAGCAGTACTAGGCGCAACGACAGAAGAGTTGAAAACCTGGTCTGAGCTCGTGGCTCAAGAACTGAAGGCGCCGGATGATGATGATGAATTTAACTAAAGCTAGCTGCAACGCTGCATCACAAAACTCAAACGGTCCCCGCAGGTAATCTGAACTCAATGCCCATTGGAACTGCATTTCACGAACGAACGCTGCAACTCTGCGAAAGCCTGAACTATCGCGAATGGTCCGGCTTTTACGCGGTTAGTTCTTACGAGCCGCATCATGATCATGAATACAACGCGATTCGAAATGCGGCTGCGTTGATCGACATTTCGCCGTTGTTTAAATACAGATTGACCGGTCGTGATGCGACGCGACTGGTGGATCGCATCATCACCCGAGACATGCGCAAAGTTTCCGTCGGCCAGGTGGTCTACACGCCCTGGTGCGACGAGCACGGCAAGGTGATCGACGACGGCACAGTTTCGCGCCTCGACGACAATATCTACCGATGGACCGCTGCTGATCCCAGTTTGCGTTGGTTCACTCAGAATGCGAGTGGGCTCGAGGTTCAGATTGAGGACATCTCCGAAAGCGTCGTGGCGCTCGCGTTGCAAGGCCCAACCTCGGGAAGACTGCTCAAGACCATCGCCGATGCCGACATCGAAAACTTGAAATATTTTCGTGTGACCTCAGGGAAGATAGGCGGCGTCGCAGTGGATATTTCGCGCACGGGCTATACCGGCGATCTGGGTTACGAGGTCTGGATACCGGCGGAAGATGCGCTGCGAGTTTGGGACGCGTTAATGGCTGGCGGTCGCGCGTTTGATATTCAGCCGGCGGGAATGCTTGCCCTTGATGTGTCGCGTATCGAAGCAGGACTGCTTTTGATTGACGTCGACTTTAACAGCAGTAAGAAGTCGTTGATTGAAGAGCAGAAGTATTCACCTTATGAGATGGGGCTGGGCCGGCTCGTGCATCTCGACAAGAATCGGTTTGTGGGCCAGCAGGCGTTGATCGCTGAGAAGAAACGCGAAAGTGGTCGTGAGATTGTCGGTATCGAAATCGACTGGCCTGAGGTTGAAGCGCTGTACGAGGAAGTTGGATTGCCGCCTGCGGTTTCACCGATCGCTTCGCGTATTGCGGTGCCGGTTTTTGCTGATGGTGTTCAAGTGGGTAAAGCCACTTCGAGCACCTGGTCGCCGACATTGAAAAAGATGATCGCACTGGCAACGGTTAAGCGCGGTCACACGAAGCCGGGAACGCAATTGCAGTTTGAGATCACAGTCGAAGCGGTAAGGCATCGTGTCGGCGCGACGGTTGTGAAGACGCCATTCTTTAATCCAAAGCGAAAAACCGCAACGCCGATTATTTGAGAGTCTCGGTTTATGTCTCTCAAGTCTCGATGTCTCGCAGTCAGGAAGGGTGGTTTACCCCCGCTGCTGTGGCACCGAGTATTTTTTGAACAGTGAGACTATCCAAGGCAGAGCCTGTTTTATTGAGTGTCCGGTAAGCCAGAGGCTTACCGCAAGGGGGGGCGGCAGAGCTGCAGGTTTTCTTCACGGTAGGTTTATGACCCAAGACCTTGCGAGGCTAATCGATAGCTACGATCCCAGGACTCCTCTCGCAGAGGCTTTCACCATTCCCGCTTCCTGGTACACCAATCAAGACCTCTACGATCTTGAGAGCCAGACGGTCTTCGCCAATTCATGGCAATTTGCCGGACGAGTCGATCAGCTAACTAAGCCGGGACATTATGTGACGAGCGAGATCGCAGGCCAGCCGATTGTTGTAGTGCGGGGCGAAGATGGTCGTTTAAGGGGCTTCTTCAACGTTTGTCGTCATCATGCGGCGGCAGTGCTCACCGAAACGCAGGGCCAGGCGAATCAACTGCGCTGTCCTTATCACGGCTGGACTTACTCGCTGGAGGGCAAACTCAAAGGCACTCCTGACTTCACGGGTGTTTGCAACTTTGATCGATCGGAAAATGGCTTGGTGCCCGTCAAGACCGCAATCTGGGAGAATTGGGTTTTTGTGCGGACTAACGAGCATGAGTCGGATTCTCTCGAGGATTTTCTGACGCCAAGTCTGGTGAACGAAATTCGCCCGCTGGGTTTGGAGAATCTTCAGTGGCTCGAACGCCGTCACTATGAGTTCGACTGCAATTGGAAAGTCTTCGTCGATAACTATCTCGACGGCGGCTATCACGTACCGCACCTGCACAAGGGATTAGACAGCGTGCTCGATTACAGCAATTACATGATCGAGAACGGCGAGCGACATTGTTTGCAATGGAGTCCCCTCGTGACTAGCGGCGCTGAAGCGGAGACTGGCGCGGTGCGAAAAGGCGATCGTGCGCTGTACTACTGGATTTACCCAAACTTCATGATCAACCTGTACGACGGAGTGATGGACACCAATCTCGTGATTCCACATGGTCTCGACAAAACCGAAGTGATCTTTGATTTCTATTTTCCCGACGTGTCCGAAGCGGCGCTCGGTCACAATCGCGCGAGCATTGAAGTGGGCCAACGTATTCAGGATGAAGACGTGGAGATCTGCAAGTCTGTGCAGCGCGGTTTAAAGTCGCGCGCTTATGACGCCGGGCGTTTGTCTGTCAGGAGAGAGGCGGGCGAACACCTGTTTCATCGATTGCTGCACGCGGATCTAATAAGCGGCCTGAAATAGATTGTAGGGGCGTCCCTCCGTGGGCGCCCCTCGTTCCCTTAATCGTATTCGTCGTGGTTCGAAAAGGGGTGCCCACGGAGGGAAACCCCTGCAACTCCAACTCGGGGCCGGGCAGGTGAATGTGAAGATCTGCGGCTTGCCGCCTCCCTTGCGGTAAGCCTCTAGCTTACCGGAGAAGTTCTGTTCCACTAGGCTATGCCTTTGAATACCCTCCACATGAAACAAACCGGAGTGAAGGCATAGCCTCCACCCCTACGAGTTCCCCGGTAAGCCAGAGGCTTACCGCAAGGAAAGCGGCAGAGCTGAAGACCGACGCCAAAACAAGCTCACTTTGTGAAAATTCCCTCTTCAACCACAACTAGTTCTTCCGGTCGACTGCTAAAAGTTCTCGGTGTCGGCTTTGGTCTTGCCGTAATCATCGGCAACACGATCGGCGGCGGTATCTTTCGCACACCGGGCGTAATTGCCGAACAACTTCCAAACGTCTGGTTGTTTCTTGGTGTCTGGGTGCTCGGTGGACTGTATGCATTACTCGGCGCCAACTCGCTCGCGGAACTTGGAACGATGCTGCCGCGCTCCGGTGGGCAATATGTTTTCGTCCGACATGCGCTCGGCGACTATGCGGGCTTTGTGGCGGGGTGGAGCGATTGGATTTCAACTTGCGGCAGCGCGGCCGCCGTTTCGCTGGTAATTGCGGGCTTTACCGGAGTGCTGTTCCCAACGCTCAGCAGCAAGCCGTACGTGCTGGCTGTGATTGTCGCCATCTTCTTCGCGCTGCTTCAGTGGCGGGGAATCAGTTGGGGCAGTTCCGTGCAGAACTTCACCAGCTTGCTGAAGGCCGTCGCGTTTCTCGGCTTGATTGTCGCAGCGTTCCTGCTCGGAAGTGGGGATCAAAACGCATTTTCGTCTAGCTCGACCAGCTCGCTGTCCGTCGGGACCAGTGCGCTGATCGTGGCGTTGGTGTTTTCACTTCAATCCGTAATCTACACTTACGACGGTTGGACTGGCGTCATCTATTTTTCTGAAGAGGTAAAACAACCCGACAAGGACATTCCCCGAGCAATGTTTGGCGGTGTGTTGCTGGTGATAGCGATCTATCTCCTGGTTAATTTAGCATTGCTTTATGTGCTACCACTTTCTGAGATCGCCGGTCAGGATTTCGCAGCCGGCGCCGCCGCACAGAAGATCTTTGGCCGCCACGGAGACACGGTTTTCCGTTGGCTGACTATTGTTTCAATGTTGAGTGCGGTTAATGCCTATCACTTGATGGCGACGCGCGTTCTATTTGCGATGAGTCGTGACGGATTGTTCGCAAGTCGCGTCGCGGCAGTTAATAAAGGTGGGACGCCGGCGCCGGCCTTGTTTGTCAGCGCTGCAGTTGCGGTTCTTTTTATTCTGTTTGGACAAACCTTTGAACGCGTCATCACAGTGCTGGCGTTCTTCTTCGTTGGGAATTACGCGTTGTCGTTTATCTCGGTGTTTGTGCTTCGACGACGAGAACCGGAGCGCTCGCGACCGTATCGCGCATGGGGTTATCCGTGGACGACGGCGCTGGGACTTTTGGGATCGATACTTTTTTTGCTGGGTGCAGTTTGGGGTGATCGCGAGAATAGCCTGTACGCGCTGTTGCTATTGGGGCTGAGTTATCCGGTGTTTCGACTGACCAGGGCGTTGAAACCTGCAGTTTGAGTTGAGTATTCCAAGGATTCCAGGAAGAGGAAATTCAACGATGGAAATTTGCAGGTTGGGAAGGTGGGCAAGCTGAGCGAGTTGATCAATTTTAAAGGCAAGCTTCAACATGCACGAACAATCAACCTCAGCGCGCCCCCGCTGTTCCTAAGCGCTCGAGGCCAGTTGAGCGGGGCGCGCTGAGGTTGAGAC
>JANNON010000501.1:0-5197 GCA_031399105.1 Blastocatellia bacterium
CCGCCCTTTGCCTCGCTCGTTTTCGCGGTGCTGCGTGGACGGGAGCCGCGTAAACCGCGGGAGACCAGGATCGTGGACTACAGCCGCGAGTTCTTCGTCAAGCGTGGCGAAGATGCGCCGACTGATTACGACGTTGAGTGAGTGGCGTCAAAAGGCTGGTACGGGTGCACTATTTGTCTAACTATCGTGCTAGCATCATCGCCGTCCACGGACTAGGCTCAGATCCGGAGACGACTTGGCTGTCGGACGCGAGCACGCCCAAAGGCAACCCGCACATGTGGCTTCGCGATGGGTTACCCAAAGATCTGCGTGCCCGTGTGCTCGGTTACTGGCACGATTCAGAGTGGCTCTGGAACGCGCTCAGCAAAGACCTCCACGCGCACGGAGAGGATTTGTTGTTGTTGAAGATTCGACAGGTGCGAGAAACGAAAGAGCAACAGGCCCGTCCGCTTGTTCTCCTCGGCCACAGTTTCGGCGGTCTCATAATCAAGCAGGTGAGTGAACGTACGGTGACTCGTTCTCTTCGAGACCATCGCTAAGCGGATGTGAAGGCGTTTTGGAATTCCATCGGCAGATGCGAGGACGAAGTCAAGCCGTGCGCGAGATATGTGTTTCTCGGTACGCCCCATCGAGGAAGCAAAATCACTTTCGTCGCGAGGTTCCTGGCGATTTTCCATCGCTGGGTGGGCTCGACCACCGTGCTGCTAGATGTCATGGCCGAAGGCTCGGGTGAGAACGACCGTTTGCACAACAATTTCATGCAGCGCGTCGATCATAGGCATATAGCATGTGTGTATGAGACGGCGCGAGAAATTCTCTTCGGCATTCCGCTCACGCATGTACGTGAAAGAAAAGGATTCCGGTGAAGATTCCAGCGACGACGGCTAACATGCTTAATAGGTTGTCGCGAAGAGTTCCGCGCTAGTAGATGGCTGTGAGCACTTATCCGCCGGCCGGCAACATCGCGAGCTCCAAAGGCTTACTTCGGATTCTTCGCTGTACGGCGACATTGTTTTTACCATCAAAACCTGGCTCAAGGAGTTCAAACGGGAAACGCCTGGTGAGCACGGCCTAAAAAGGCTCGATAGTGTTCTAAAATGCTGACGATTAAGCTTAGAACCAGTGGTATCCAAACCCAGCGCTATCACCGCACTCGAGCAAGGTCGGTTGTTGATTTTGACTCACAAGTAATCACGCTAACCTTGGCCAGAATGTCTCCAATCTTTTGCCTTCCCGGACATGACATCTCGGATCTACAATATCAAAGACCACACCAAAGACACGTGTAACTGGTTTACCAATCACGACAACTACCGAAAGTGGCAAAACAACCCTTCCAGCAGCGCGTTCTGGCTAATGGGCAAACCCGGTTCCGGAAAGTCGACTGTGATGAAACATGCCGTTCAACAGTGTCTCGAACGCGAAGGCGATGGAAAGGTCGTGGTAGCGTCATTCTTCATCGACGGACGCGGCACAGATCTCAACAAGACTACCAAAGGACTCTTTCGATCTTTGATCCATCAACTAATAGAGAAGATTCCGTCGGTGCGAGCAGAAGTGGCCAAGTTCTACGGCAATAAAGTCCAGACATTGGGTCCGCAAGGAGGAAAATGGGAGTGGCAGCCCGGAGAAGTACGCCAATGGCTCCGGAAGGTGATCGACGAGTTTGCCACCGCCTACACGATCTACATATATATCGATGCCCTGGACGAGGCCGTCGATGCGCGCAAGGAACAAATCGACACGTTGTTCCACGACCTCTGTTCCGGCACGAGTGGAAGCGAAAGCAAAAGCAAAAGCGGCTCGGAGCTCAAGCTCTGCGTCTCATGTCGTCATTTCCCGAGTTTCGACAGAGGCAAAGCGCAGTACTTGGTGACCGAACAGGAAAACTCGGCGGACATCAGGAAATATATCGCCCTGTCGCTGCAAAACTTTAGCCGACAGGACAGGCCGACGATCGAAGACAAGCTGACCGAAAAGGCGTCGGGAATGTTTCAGTGGGTTGCTCTGGTCGCACCCGAGGTGAAGAGACTAAACAGCGCCGGCCATTCGACTCGGAAGATCCTGGCAACAATCGACCAATACCCGCAAGAGTTGAACGATGTGTACGAACGCATATTGTCGCAAATCGACACCGGAGATAAGCCGCTATCCCTTCGTCTTTTTCAGTGGGTATTCTATACTGCTACACCTCTTTCTCTGAAAGAGCTGCAATGGGCCATAGCCATTAACGTTGATCATCCCGCCATGACTTTGGAAGATATAAAAGAGTCGGATGATTTCATTGGAGAAAAACAAGTGGAGAGAAGAATAAAGAGTCTTAGTGGCGGAATGGTTTCAATTATCGAGGAGGAGAATCAAAGCAAAGAGAAAGATCTCGGAGAAGTTAGTTCGTCTAAAAGCGGCTCGTCAGACGAAGACGTTCACAACCTCAGCCGCCGAGTTCGGTTGATTCATCAATCCACAGGCGACTACCTCGTTGAGCGCGGATTTACCTTTCTTTCATCCGCTGAGAACTTCAACCCATCCGTTGCTGGCCATTTTCTGCTTTCAAGAGCCTGCGCCATTTACGTCTCCACCTTAGACATCTCAGAAGCGGTACGGCAGTACTACTATTGTGAATTCCCGGTGGAACCCGACGAACTCGCTATATTGGATAGACGCATGAACCCGGGCAGCGAAGTGAAAGAAGAACTGTTTTCCGCGTATGATTTTCTAGACTACTCCAGTTGGTTCTGGGTACAGCATTCACAATTTCTAGAACAAGAAGGTTATGATCAGCAAGACCTACCCGGTTTGGTGGCTAGATCTAAGACAGAACAACAGCCCTGGCGAAGGGTTATCATACTCAATAGAGTCTATCCATCAAAGAATCTACTTCACCTGTCAGCCAAACACGGCCTTATTAGTATTGTCGAGCATTTGCTGCAGCACACGGAAAAGTCCTGGCACTCCACACGTGATCGTTATGACGGGACGGCACTACATTCGGCAGCGGAATCAGATTCAATAACAACCGTCCAGAGTTTGTTGGTTCATGGAGTAGGGGTCGACTTGAGAAACAGAAATGGGAGCTCGGCATTGCATATTGCAGCCGAATTCGGAAATGCCGAGATTCTGTCACTTTTACTTGAAAAGTCATCCGAAGGGCCGAACCAACGAGATAAGTGGGGCCGGACGCCGCTCCATAATGCAAAGAACGCAGCCACGGTAGACGTTCTATTACATCATTCGGCCAATATAAACGCATTAGACATCGATGACAACACTCCGCTTCATTTTGCTGTTAGCTGGAGAGGGTTCGAAGTAGTAAACCATCTAATCAACCGTTCTGCGGACGTCTTTAAACGAGATAGACCAGGATACACTGCGCTACATCATGCTGCTCACAGAGCTACGCCTCAGGTTATCGAGCTACTGTTAAAGTTTATCAACGTCAACGATCAGGCTAAAACTGGCTCAACTCCACTGCATGTAGCCGCATATTGGGGAAGAACGAAGGCGACGGAGATCCTACTAGAGCATTCTGCTCGGACTGATTTAAGAGATAATCAGCAACGGACTATCCTGCACGCGGCGGCCTTAGGAACGAAACCAGAGCTGATGGAAATCTTACTCAGACGCGAAGTCGAACTTAATGCGCAGGATGAAGATGGTTATACTCCACTACACTACACTGTTAAGAATCCCTGGGTTAACCTTTGTGCGGACGTTTGTACCTCTCATTGTAATTCACTCATAAAGAGTGGAGCAAACGTGAACGCCACAAACTCTTACGGGGAATGTGCGCTTCATCTGGCCTGTAAGCTGGACGGGGGCTCGCAACTCGTCGAAATTCTGCTTCGCAAGGGCGCAATTGTCGACCTCGCTGATGAGCGTGGAAACACCCCAGCTCTTTGTGCGCGGGATTGGGAGACTTTGCAGACACTGATTAATGGAAACGCTGACCTGAGCGTGAAAAATACCAGCAGGGCATCAGTTATCCATTCATCATCCTGTGGCTCAGCGGAAATGTTGAGTCAATTAATCCAACTTGATGCAGCCTTTGTCCATCATGTCGACAACCATGACCGGACCGCATTGCATTACGCCGCTTCTCGGAATAGTGCAAATTTAACGGTCTTGATAGACGCCGGAGCTGACGTCGACGCAATCGAAAAAGACGAAAGAACACCGCTCTTCTATGCTCTAGATAGAGGCATCAACATGGAACCTTACCTTCCTTTTCCAGAAATAGCGTTAATTTTTTTTTACCTAGACGTTCTTGGGCTCGAAGGCCAATCCATGGAACCCGACGGGAAAATGTTGCTCGAGTCGGTGTTTACACTGATTGAGAAAGGAGCATCAGTCAACCACATTGATTCCAAGGGTCAGACACCACTACATTTGGCAGCAAAGCTAGATACGCTGGACCCTACTGAGGTTGTCAACAAACTATTCTCAGCGAGTGCCCAAATAAATGTCGTAGACCATGATGGATGTACAGCCCTACACTATGCCTTACAGTACGGGAACCAGTCGACAATCATCACACTAATCAAGTCCGGAGCGAACGTGAGTGCCGCGGATAAACAGGGGCGTACTGCCTTACACTACGCCTTGAAGTACCAGACCAAGTCGATCATTGTCGCCTTACTCAAATCAGGCGTTGACGTGGACGCCATAGATAACAAAGAAATCAGCGCGCTGGATTACGCAAATGAACACCGAAGTTTACATGTCGTTTGCCTGCTTCTCCTTTTCGAGGCATGGTCAAACGGTCACTGTCTCGGGCATTTTCGAAGTCGGCATTATCATTGTGCAGCCCAGCGCTATGATCAGCCGGACTTGGAGGTGTTGGCCGAAAGACTATTGAAGATTGAGGCAAGCCTAGACGACATTAATATTGATGCCGAAGAGGATGACGAGGCCGAAAGACTGATGAAGATCGAGGCAAGCCTAGACGACACGGATAGTGATGTCGAGGAGGATGACGACAGCGACGGCAGAAACTCGCAAGAGAAAATGCAAGAAGAAGTCAGATTCCTTCTCGCCATGGAAGGCGTGGGTAGAGATCGGTGGATCTCTAGCGCAGGAGACCTGATCCTGCTAGGGTCAACCAGCCAGGTTTCCCCTGAGCAACCGCGGTGGTCACGACGGCATACTTTTCGCCTATGAAGCACCTTTCCATCACCGGAGAAGATTCGGGTCGAGTAAG
>JANNON010000560.1:0-8315 GCA_031399105.1 Blastocatellia bacterium
CAGGCGTTCATAGCTGACAATGTTATCAACCGCGACGTAATACTCTTAACGAGATCTGAGCTGGTCGATGAGAATCCATGATCATCTTCTCTCGCGCGATTACAATTTGAGCCCGAACAGTTAGCACTCGTTGTATGCGTGTTTGTTCACGATCCATGGGGGATCGATTTGTTTACAGGTGAATTCAGTCGCCAACACAGTTTCCGGGTTTTTATGGCAGGCAAAAGACACCATATCCTACCGCAATTCCTACTGAGAGGTTTCGCCAGCAAAACCATACCGAGTAGCGGTCGGAGCGATTCTGTCTTCGTTTGGGTTTATCGACGCGGAGTAATTCCATTTGAATGCGCCACATCGAATGCCGCCGTGGAAAGCCATTTTTATGGCAAAGAAGGGGAAGCCAATGTTGACGACGAAATCACAGCACTTGAAAGCGACTTCGCAAGTTCGCTTAATACCTTACGGATCCAAGTCGACGGCCACCTCATTTCCGACGACAAGGTGATTCAATTCATAATCATCTTAGCTCGCGCACAAAACACCTTCGCGATACGTTCATCGACTCCTTTGGCTTCTTGGCTGACCGTGTTTTCGGCTACTTATCCGATTACGACAATTGGAAAACATGGTGCATCGAACACCTGAAACGCCATCCAGAGGTTATGAAAAAGTCGGTCGATGAGGCCCTGGCCAAGCTTCTTGTGTCTGCTCACAAAAAGGCGATGGCGCGACAAAGAATAAAGAAGATGCCTGTAGAGCGACTTATGGACGCGATGGATAAAAACGGATTTGACTACACGATTTTATTCGCGGGTCTTAGGCTTAAGGTTGCTGCAGGACTGGACGACATGGTAAAGCAGGGACACATCAAAGCTTTGTTAAAACATCCCGTTTCCGAGCCGCGTGTCGAGCACTACCGAACGCTGAACTGGTATGTACGCAGAGCAAACGAACCCTTGATTCTCGGCGACGTTGGCTGCTTGTTCGAACTCCGTGGCGAGTCCCGATTCAAATCTTTGGCTGGCGCAAAAGAAGATATCAATAGGGTATACCTTCCAATCTCTTCTGAGTGCATGGTAGTTGGCACGTTTGGTGAACTGCCTGAGGTTGACTTTGCTGCGATGAATGAAGCTGCGGCAAAGAGCAGCCGAGATTTCTTTGTTTGTTCAAACTCGTCGCCCAAAATGGCTCGTCTCGGATCTATGTTGGGTCAGGAGTCAGACCTGATAACCAAAGGCGAAATGGAGACTTTGATAAGCGAACTGATCAACGAGCCTTAATTGTTACAACAGCGGACTGGAAAATGGGTATTAAGGGTATTGGCGGATGGGTAGACCAACCCTAAGGAGAATTATGTGGGACGTTGGGACCAAATGAGCCAACAGCAGAATGGACGAACGAATTCAATAAGCAGGTGAGCGCCGAACGATCCGCAAAAAGGCAGTGTGTCGAAGAAAAAGTTCAGCGCAACCAGGTCTGTGGGTGCGTCCAAAAGCATCGGCAGGTAGATCCATAACACCGTTAGCTGAATCGCTAGCCCCTAAACCCGCCCTAAAGATGAGCTGCCGTGCCCGCTCTATCACGATTGCAAAAGTCTTGGCATCTATTGAATGGGGTCTAAATTGCGGTGTTAATTGCCCATGCCATTCGGTCGGCGTATCATCGGTTCAAGCTTTTCATCAATAGGGACTGAGAGCTCGGACGCACACCTGAAATGATTGCCAACCACGACAGAGCAAAGCTGGTAAATGCCATTGTTTACTTCGGTCAACATACGAAGAAGTGTGGCATGACCAAGCTCTTCAAGCTGCTCTACTTCCTGGATTTTGAGCACTACAAGAAGACCGGCAGGAGCGTGACCGGGCTCAGATATTTCGCTTGGCCCATGGGGCCCGTTCCAGTAAGTCTCAAAGAAGAACTTTGCCAACCCGAGGCAGATCTAAGCGAGAAAATCGTTGTTCGCGAGGTGCCCACTCGATTCGAACAGCCATTACGCTTGATTGAAGCAAAGGCGTCCTTCGACCCCGCGCACTTCAGCAAACGGGAAATCCGGCTATTGCAAGAGTTGGCAAATGAGTACAAGGACAGCATCGCAGACGAAATGATTGAGGCGACCCACCTCGAAACATTGCCGTGGCATCGCGTGTTTGAAGATGAAAAGCGCCGGCAGGCCGAAATCCCTTACGAATACGTCCTGCGCCCCGATGAAGCTGAGATGATGAAACAGGTGTCTACAGGCAACCGCGAGATCTCAGAGAACTATAGATGACGCCGGGGACGATCCTCACCGATACCCAATTCCTCTACTCCGACGGCACAACCGGCAAGAAGATTCTAATCGTTTTGAATGATGGCGAAGTTGGCCACTATATCGTCATCAAGACAACCTCGAAGGACACGTACAAAGGCTTGCTTTTCGGCTGTCAATCGAACGACCGCTACCCGAACTTCTATTTGCCGAAGGGCTGTTGCTGTTTAAGCAAACATACCTGGGTGTTACTGGATCAGTTTTTCGAGTTTGATAGAGTTCACATGCTGACACATGGGGTCTCTGGCCGGATTAGGCAAATAGGGGTGTTGCCCACCGATGTTCTGAAAGAACTTTTGATTTGCGCGGCGGAATGTGAGGACATCACCCACTCGCAGGCGAAGACGCTGCTAGATACTCATCGCAGCCTGGCATGATGCACCTTTCGGCCATCGTTGCTCGGGGCTTAGCGGACGAGTACCGAATGATAATGTGAGGTTAGAGCGGGACTTTCATGAATCGTGCTTTTGCGCTTGCTCGTTCGTCTAACGAGCTAAGCATCGAATTTTCACGATCTGGAGGCACTGCTGGAAGACTTTTGGGACAGGAACAGCGCTCGAACTTAAAGAAACTCGAACTATAAGAGGGGAGCCACCGCCGCACATCAGACGGTCAGCCGCGGTTTTGGATTCCGAGGGCGCGCATGCGGCGGTAGAGATGACTGCGATCGACGCCCATCAACTCGGCTGCGCGCGAGACATTCCCTTCCGCCTCTTCCAACTTCTTTTGAATGAACTCGCGATGATAGGCATCCGTTGCATCCTTGAAAGAGGGAAAGCGAAATGAAGCCGCGGGCGGTTCGTCTTTCCCACGCGGAGGCAGATCGGCTGCCAAAACTTTGACCGCCGGAATCATGATCACTACGCGCTCGATGGTGTTTCGCAGTTCACGCACGTTGCCGGGCCACGAATAGTTCTGCAGATCTTCCATCGCATCCGGCTCAAACTCTTTCGGCTTCTTCACGTACGCTGACGAAAAGTGCTGATTAAAATGTTCCACCAAGGCCGGAACGTCTTCCAGTCTTTCGCGCAGCGGTGGCAGTTCGAAGGGAATTACGTTGAGACGATAAAACAGATCCGGACGGAATGTGCCCTGTTCCATCTCGAGATCCAAGCGCTTGTTCGTGGCAGCAATTACACGAACGTCAACTGAGATTGCTGTCCCGCTGCCGACGGGTTCAAAGCGTTGCTCTTCGAGAACGCGTAGCACCTTGGCCTGCACTTTCGGACTCATATCACCGATCTCATCCAAAAAGAGCGTGGCCCCGTCAGCGATCTCAAACTTCCCCTTCTTCGCGGCAGTGGCGCCGGTGAAAGCGCCTTTCACGTGACCAAACAGTTCCGACTCAATCAACTCTTCGGGGATGGCGGCGGAATTCACTTCGACAAATGGCGCGCCGGCACGCCGCGACTGCGCGTGAATTGCTCTGGCAACAAGTTCTTTGCCAGTGCCGGATTCGCCGTAAATCAGGACTCGGCCATCACTGGGCGCCACCACCGAAATCTGTTTCCGGAGCGCGCGCATCGCTACCGACTGGCCCACCATCTGGTACTGCTGCGTCAATTCAGCAGCCATCTCGGCATTCATCAGCTCGAGCCGTTGCTGGCGGATGGCATTGCGAACCGCCAGTAGCGTCTTCTCAATCGAAAGCGGTTTTTCGATGAAGTCGAAAGCGCCGAGTTTCGTTGCGCGGACTGCAGTTTCGATGTTGCCGTGTCCGGAGATGATAACGACTGCCGATTCGCAGCCTGCTTCTCGCAGCAGGCGCAACGTTTCGAGTCCATCCATTTGCGGCAACCAAACGTCGAGGAGAATGCAGCCATAGGCGCGCTGCTCGGTTGCCTTCAGACACTCTTCGCCGGTGGCGACGGCGTCAGCGACAAAGCCCTCATCCCGCATGACGGCGCAAAGCGTCTCGCGAATGCCGCGCTCGTCGTCAACAACTAAAATAGAATCGGCCATACGAAAAGAAGAGTGCTGCGTGCTGAGTGCTGAGTTCCGTTTTTTTGAAGCTCAGGTTTGGTGCTTTGTGCTTGGTGCTTTGTGCTTGGTGCTTGGTGCTTTGTGCTTGGTACTTAGTGCTTTGTACTTGGTGCTTGGTGCGTTCTACTTACTTGGGATCTGAGATCTAAGATTTGAGATCTCAGACGAAACTAAGGTCAAAGTACAAGCACTAAGTTCAAAGTACAAAGCACTAAGTTCAAAGCACAAAGCACTAAGTTCAAAGCACTAAAGTACCAGCAACCTGAAACTCGAAACTTGAAACTCGAAACTGGTACTCAGTACTCAGTACTCAGTACTCAGCACTCGCTCTGACACAGGTAATTCGATCACAAACTTCGCGCCCCGCGGATGGTTTGCCTCGGCACGAATGCGCCCGCTATGTTCAAGCACGATGCGCTGCACGATTGCGAGACCAAGTCCGGTGCCGCTCCCTCTCCTCGAAAAATACGGTTGAAACAATCGCTTGAAATCCGCCGGACTAATTCCATGCCCTGTATCAGCTACCTCAGCTACTAATAAACTACTCTTCGGATCGTAAGTGGTGGAAATCTCTATCGCTCGCTCTCCGTCTGTTTCTGCCAGCGAGTTCAACGCGTTATCGATCAAATTCACGAACACCCGCCGCAAGTGTTCTGAGTCCAGCATCGTTTCTGGAATTTCCTGATCCAGTTTCAATACCATCTGCACGCCATCGAGACGTCCTTCATAAAGCGCCGCTGCGTGCTGCACCACCTCATTTAGATCAGCGAGCGACAGTCGGGCAATCGGAAGTCTCGCAAACCGGGAAAACTCATCAACCATCGCTTTCAATCCGGCCACTTCCCGCGCAATCGTCTCGGTACACTCGTCGACCACCGCTCTCACGCGCGCTTCCTCCAACGAATCGTCCACCTGGCCGTTGCCATTTCCGTTAGCGCCTAATCGTCGATAGCTCTTGGCAATTCTTTCCGCTGAAAGTTGAATCGGCGTCAAAGGGTTCTTGATCTCATGGGCCATGCGTCGCGCGACTTCACTCCAAGCAGCCGCACGTTGCGCCGCGAGTAATTCAGAGAGATCCTCAATGACCAAAACCACTCCACGTTTTTCGGCTGGCGCGCTGCGCAGGGCCGTGGCCGTCAAGGCGACTGGCAGAGGATCGCTGGTGTAACCACCGCGACCAACAATCTCTGCCTGATCGGAAGCTTGTCCGGTACGCCGGGCCCTGCTTAAGAGCTGACCAATCGTCAACTGATCCTGATTACTGATCAGTTCGCTGAGTCTGCTCTTCACGATCTGCTCAGTGGGCAATTGAAGCATTCGCGCTGCAGCCGCGTTGATTGTGGTAACGCGGTCTTCCTCGTCAAGCGAAACGACGCCGGTGGATAAAGATTCGAGTACCGTCTCGATGTAATTTCGGCGTTCCTCCAACGCCAGGTTCTTCTCCTGCAACTGCCTTGAACCCGTATCGATGCGCCGGCGGTTTTCTTCGAGCTGCGCTGTCATCTGGTTGAACGAGTGGGCCAGCAGCGCCAACTCATCTTCGGCCGCAGTCGTGACGCGATAAGCGAGGTTTCCTTTGGCGATCTGATCGGATGCCTCGGCGAGCGCTTTGATCGGTGTGGCAATTCCGCGAGCAAGATAGATCGCCACCCAACTAGAAACGAACAGCAACATCAGCGTCATCAAACCGAGAGTGGAAACGCCCAGCAAGCGAACCTTGCGCTGTCGCTTGACGAGTTTCTGATACTCGCTTTGAGAATCAGCAATCGTATTATTCAGGTCTGTATCCGCGCGCCGTTCCGGAACGATCAACAACCGCTGGTTGCTCCCAAGTAAAACAGCGATGACGTCGAAGGCTTTCCCATCAGCAAGACTCTCTTTGATGGCCACGGGCGAACTTCGCGCTTGCTGCAGCAGCTCGTCCATCTCCGACTCATGCGCTGAGCTCAGTTTCGCTCGGGCCTGCAAGATCGGCGTGCGGTTCTCGTCGACGATTTGGAGCGCGGCAAAGTTTCCCTTCGCAACTATTTGATCGAGCGTACTCTGTCGTTCAGCATCGGTTTGTCTGTTCAGTATTTCGGCAAGGAGTACGCCGGTCTCGAGCAATCCCTGATTTTGGCGCGCGAGAGATTCGCGGCGAACCTCACGGGCCTCTTGCACTACGCCTTCAGGAAAAGGACTGAACCATTTTTCGAGCGAGCGATTGAGAAACAGGTAGGAGAAGACCGCCATTGCCGTGATGGGAAGAAAGCTGATCGCAATAAAGTAGATCAGCAGACGGGTTTTTATTTTCGAGCCCAGTTGTCGCTCTCGGCGCTCGCGGCGAAGTTTCACCAGGTTGCGCACGAAGATGAACGAGAACACTACGAAAGCGACGAAGTTGAGAGTAGAGAGCGCGTAAAGCAGCAGCGTGTCAGACGCAGTGTCGGGCTGTACCACGGTCCAAAGCCACGTTTGCTGTGAGACGATTATGGCAAGTAACAAAAGAACCGTGAGGCCAAGCAACCAGAGAAAGATCCGCCGCCGCTGACTGAGCTTGTGCGGTCTTTGCGAAGCAGGAGGTTGGCGTTGATCGTCCATTAGTCGTGGACTGAAAGTTTAGCACGTCGCTTCAACTTGAATGACCACTCAACTTCAGGCTCAGTTTTCAAGCCTGAAAGTCTCTCAGTCAGGAAGGCGGACCCTGTCCCCGCTTTTTCTTAACCGAATCCTGTATCTGGTCTTCTACATCGAAGCCATCTACTGGCTCCTTCCTATGTCGCTCACTGTTCATCGACTAGAATGTCAGCGCCTTCTTAACTTCGCTCGCGATCGAGATTCATCAGCTTGAAATCAATCTTCATAAACGATACCGGACGACTGCGCAGTGGCTGGCGCCTCGTGATCTTCGCAGTTGCTTTCTATGCGACATTGCGCATTTTAGGAGTCATCGTCGGCGGAACTTACTTCGTAATCCTGAATTTCGTTCCGAGGCTTGGCCAACATCCGTTCATTGAAAACGTGATCTTTCGCATAGTGCTCCTACTCGCAGCTGTGATTGCGGGTTATGCATGCAATCGCTGGTTGGAAGGTTTACCGTGGCGAGCGCTTGGGCTCGGGTTACATCGTCACTGGTTTCAACAATTAGCAGTTGGCTCTTTCATAGGGCTGGCATCGCTCGCGTTTGCGGCAATCATCGGCACCGCCGGCGGAGGATTGAGCTTCAGCGTGACGCCGCGTGGACTATGGTTACTCGTACTCCAAACTTTGATCTCGTCGGCAATTCTGTTTGTAATCGCAGCGCTTGCCGAAGAAGCTCTGTTTAGAGGTTATCCGCTGCAAACCTTCACGCGGGCTCAACTCGCATGGCTCGGCATTCTGTTGACCTCTCTTCCTTTCGCGGCAGCTCACCTGGACAATCCGAACAGCATTCTCCTTGGTTCTATCAACACAGGTTTAGCGGGGGTATGGCTGGCCGTGGCCTATCTAAAAACCAGGAGTTTGTGGTTTCCGCTCGGCGTGCACTGGGCCTGGAACTGGGCACTCGGATCGCTTTTTGGTTTGCCGGTTAGCGGAATGAGTTTCACGCAGAACACGCTGTTGCGTGGCACTGATCATGGGCCAGCATGGTTGACCGGGGGCGCCTACGGAATTGAAGGTGGAGTTGCTTGTACGATCGCTTTAGTCTTCTCGACGATCTTCATCTGGCGCACAAGTTTGGTGAAAGCGGATGACGAGTTGAAGCGGCTCACCTCTCAGGAGAATCCGGCTAAGCACGAATCAATTAGCATTCTTGCCGACGGCACAGTTACGATGCAGAACCAGGAGCCATAATTAAGGAATGAGGGAAGTTGGGCAGTCTCACTGTCAGGAAGGCGGACCCTGTCCCCGCTCTTACGAGGCGATCGCTCCGCTCTTTCCACCGAAGGTGTAAAAGAGCGGGGACAGGGTCCGCCTTCCTGACAGTGAGACTGCCCAACTTCCCTCATTCCTTAATTATGGCTCCTGGTTCTGCATCGTAACTGTGCCGTCGGCAAGAATGCTA
>JANNON010000585.1:0-4587 GCA_031399105.1 Blastocatellia bacterium
GTTACGTTGGACCTCCTGCACGATGACCAGACGCTCTTCGCCTTCGACTTCCAACGAAAAGGCCGCGCCGCATCCTGGTCGCACCGAATGGTGGCTCAGTTCGGCCGTTTGCTCGATGTCCTGAGGGTAATGATTTAACCCGCGAATAATGATCAGGTCTTTGAGACGGCCCGTGACGTAGAGTTCTCCGTCGTGCAAAAAGCCGAGGTCGCCGGTGCGCAAAAAGGTTTCCTCGTCATCGCCGGCGAGCTGAGCATGGAAGGTGTAGGCACTGGCTTCCGGCTGATTCCAATACCCCCCAGCGACGCTCTGTCCGGCAAGCCAGACTTCGCCAACCTCGTCTGCAGAGCACTCCATAAACGATTCGGGGTTAACGATGACCAACTTCTGATCGCGGAAAGGAGCGCCGCAGCTAACCAGCAGCTTGTCATCCTCTCCCTTGCCCGCCGCGCTCACTGCGCGATTCTTAACTAACTCCAGGGAGTCAAAGGACTCGGCCCTTGGATGTTCGCGGTACGTTTTTCCCGACACGAAGAGAGTCGCCTCGGCCAATCCATAGCAAGGGTGAAAGGACTCCGATTTGAAGCCGCACGGCGCGAACGCTTCCGCGAACCGTTCGAGCGTAGCTGGACGAATCGGCTCCGCGCCGTTAAAAGCGACTTTCCAACTACTTAAATCTAGTTGCCCTCGCTGATCGTCGCTCACTTTCCGCACACAGAGGTCATAGGCGAAATTCGGACCGCCACTGGTCGTTGCCCTAAAAGAAGATATTGCTTGCAGCCATCGAAAAGGACTTTGCAGAAAAGCGGCGGGCGACATCAGGACACATCGCGCGCCCACGAAGAGCGTTTGCAGGACGTTCCCAATCAGTCCCATGTCGTGATAAAGAGGCAGCCAACCAACGATAATTGATGATTCGGTTTGCTCAAACGCCCGCTGAATCATTTCCTGGTTATGCAGAAGGTTGCCATGGCTGACTATCACGCCTTTCGGCTGGCTGGTAGAGCCGGACGTGTACTGTAAAAAGGCTGGGGTATCTCCAGTCAGAGACGGAATACGCCACTCGTCCTGCAAGTCTTCGTCAAGATCGTCCGTCGTCAGCCATTTCAGCGGTTTGAGGTTTGGAAACTGCTCGCAGAGAGGTTCTATCCGGTCGCGGATGGATGAAACACTCAGTGCCAAAGTGGCCTGTGAATCGGCCACAATGGTTTGCAAACGGTGCATTGAGCGATTCAGCCGGGGCGGGTAAGCGGGAACTGCAACCGCCCCGGCATAGAGGCAACCAAAAAACGCAGATACGTATTCGAGGTCAGAGGGATAAAGAAGGACGACTTGTTTGCCGGTGGCTCCAATCGATGCCAGCCGCTGTGCAACGAGTTGCGCTTTGCGGTGGAGTTCCCCCCAACTGAGACTGATGCTTTCAGTCTCTTCGTCAACGAGAAAAGTGTACGCCACGCGCTCTGGCGCAAAGCGCGCTCTCCACTCAAGCAAGTCCACCAACGTGCCGGACTGGCCGCTTATCCCGAATCTATGATCGGGGCTTTCAACTACTACGCTGCTCATGCGGAATTACACGTATGATTACGCGGACCTTGTGCTAGTGAAAAATTTGATTACCGACCTGCTAAGAGGGGTGTGCGGCAACTTGGAGATGAGGGTGCAGCTAAACTTCGATTAGTTTGGATAGATCCCGACTGTCGTTTGAGACCACAGTACCCTGCACTCTAAACATGCTGTGAATTTGAGATGAGTAAATTGCGGGCTACCGCCCTTGAGGCCGAGGAATTGGCCGTTGATGTTTCCTATTGGTCTGTCCGTGAAGAGCGTGCCCGGTGGTGGTTTTTTTAGCTCTTAATCCTCTCTCGCGGAGAGAGTTCACCGACATATTTGGCGCATTACACTTACACTTCAAAGGTGATTTTGATCTTGAAAATTCAAACGCAAAGTCGGGAAGGCCGCAAGTATTCCATGCCAACGATTCCGTGTCAACACTGAATTGACTTATTAAAAGTCTACTCGAAACGGTAGTCAATGGGTTGGGCATGAATCATTTAATCTACGCCTGTGGCTAACCGCCGCACAGTGCGAAAAGGCTCCGCCTCTCCGGAGATTCCTCTCTTTCGTTCTTCCTAAGGCTCCGCCTCAGGAACTATTCGGCTAGCTTATTTAGGACGATTGAAGGTTGGCTGAGAGCGAAGAACATTGTATTCTGCGAAGCAATCCAGCATGCAGCTTCATTAAGGTCTCAGTCTCAAAGAAAGGGAACAACATGCAAAAACTCACAATGATCTTCTTAACAATCCTGTTCATCTCGGTGTCCCAAGTGAAAGCACAATCCACACCGGATGCCGAGTTAATTAAACAGACGGCGCTCGATTACATCGAGGGCTGGTACGAGGGAAACTCCGAACGCATGGAACGCGCGCTGCATCCTGAGCTCGCTAAGCGAATAGTGCGAACTGACGCGAGGGGCAGACACAGTCTGGCTCAGATGGGCGCCATGACGCTCGTGCAGCTTGTACGTACAGGTGACGGGAAGAGCACCCCAAAAGAGAAACAACAGAAAGATGTTACTGTGCTGGATGTCTTTGGCAATTCCGCGAGCGCAAAAGTTATTGCCTCCGATTGGATCGACTATTTGCACCTGGCGAAATGGAATGGACGCTGGGTAATTGTCAACGTGTTGTGGGAAATGAAACCTACAAAATAGATCGTTGGGCACAACAAAAGTGCACCCCCCGGGTTCCTTTAAACAGAGGTTAGAACTTTGTGTGTGGGTCCCAAGTCAGAACCCCGACGAGTCGGTGATAGCGACGCGTCTTCTAAACTTCGAACCACCCGGAAGATTTTACTGGTCCCAGGGTTTCGCTCGCTGGCCCGCTCCACCCTGGGCCATACCGCCGCCGGCTTCACCGGCTAACAGAGTTGTCCATGTATTAGTCGCCCATCTACTAACGTGACTCTTTCTGCAAGCCCCACTACTCACTGAGTCTTACCCGCCGTGTGCCGTGCCATTCCGGCGCGGAGTTTATCTTGCTGTTCCGGCGTCAACTGGTTTTTGATGCGAATGCCCATTCCGATATGCAAACGTTTGACCTCCCGCTCCACATCCATCACCTTGTCGAGTTGAGACAAGGCTTGCTCGTCATTCACGGAATTGGCTTTCAAGGTTTCGTGCAGCACTTCCATTGCTTCCTGCAGCTGCCACTTCAGTTCGTTGAAGCGAGTCGTGGTCTTCTGAATCTCCGCGCGCATGAAACTCTTTTGTTCGCCAGTTAGTTCGAGTTCGCGTCCGCGGCGCATGATCAGGTCGGGAGCGAAGACCACGTCGCCGAACTGACCCGCAACTGGTACGGCCGGTACACTCGGTTGAGCAGGCACGCTTGGAGCCGGACCGTGGTTATCCACGCAGGGGTTTAGGGTCGGTTTTGGTTGCTGAGCATGGTACAGCGGTAAACCGAAAGGCAGAGTGACGCCAATCATTGCGATTGTGACTCCAATTCTTCTCTTCATTGTCTTCTCCTTTATTATTGACTGACCAGGAATGATTTCAATTCCGTGATTGACTGATCTAGTTGCGGCAAGGACGTCAACACATCCTCCGCCGGTGACTGCATCAGCATCGTTGTTGGCGCTTGCCAACTCGAGATGGCTCTCGCCTCGAGCATCGCTGAGTGGCTCTCAGTGAGTGCCTGGCGCTCCGCTGCAAGTTTTCGCGCCCGGCGAATAGATCTAATGCGATCGCTGGACCTGGCTACGACTGGTTGTTTCGGTTCAGATAACGCGAGTTGCGGAGTCGTGGTTGAGCTGGGCGTTGGGCCAGGCTTTGTCGATTGATTGGCTACGGCTGGACCAGGCTGTTCAGCCCACTGCCAGGTTCGCGCCCAAAGCGCGAGTGAGCAAAGAGCGATGACGAGCAGCGAGGTGGCCACGGCGAATGAGATTTTGAATGCGCGCGCCGGCCTCTCAGTTGTCTTCTCCACGCTATTCCATAGTCTGCCGAATCCCGACGCCAGGTGCTCGTCTTCTAATTTCAGTTCACGAAACAGCGTCTGGATTTTCTCTTCGTTCCCAGCGAACTCCATGCTCAACTCCTTCTCGATCCAATAATTCACGCAAACGCTTTTTTCCACGATCATAATGTTTACGTGCACTTCCGACTGAGACATTCATTACGTCTGCGGCCTCACGCAAGCTCAAATCTTCGTAAAAAACCAAATGCAACGCTTCTCGCTGGCGCAGCGGCAAACATTCGAGCGCGCACTGAAATCGCTTCTGCATTTCGGATCTTTCAAACTCTGCCGCTGGTTGCGCTACTAAGGGGCCTGGTCCAGTGATCGCGCTCGAAGCGGTTATCGATTTCAGTGCGCGATACAAACTCTTGCGCCGCTCGGTTATGGCTGTCTTGCGGATGACTGAGAACAGCCATGTTTTAAGGCTGGACTCGCCGCGAAAACGCGCTTTGCCTTCAAGAATTTTTAAATAGACTGTTTGCAAGACTTCCTCTGCTTCTGTCCGGTCGCGTCGACAACAGCTCATAGCCCAGCCGAAACTTGCGCCATGAAATTTTTCGAGCTCAGCTTTCAG
>JANNON010000635.1:0-14799 GCA_031399105.1 Blastocatellia bacterium
CGATTCCAGCCGGCCAGGTTTGCTCCCGCTTCATAACTACTCTGAAGAAATTGCAGGAGCGCCTCACGCGGTGCATCGGCTTTACGAAGATCATCGTATGGCAAGAGAAATTCGCTGAGTTGCGCACTGTAGAAGCCCGGCTCTATCTTCTGTTCCGCCAAGCCGGCCGGCGCGGGCGCCGTGTAAGAGTAGAACGCCGGCCCAGTGTAACCAGCTCCTGGCCAGAAGCCCGCGCTGATGCACTCATGAGAATACGCCTCGCTCGTTATGACGCCCGGCCGTGCCGGCGCGCGGCGGCCGTTGAAGCGTGTAACAGCGATATCAAAACTTCCCCAATAGAAATTTACCGGACTCGCTTTGCCGAGGAAGCGACCACGAAACTCTTCGAAAACAGGTTCGATGCTCGCGAGAATTCGCCAAAGCTTATAGGCCGATTCAGGATCGTAAGCATGGTGGACCACATCTGTTTCGAAGAGAATCGGATTGGGCACTTCCTGCGGCTTGGTATTGATCGCAACCTCGACATTCATTGCCGAGAGCGTCTGCACAACTTCCCGATAAAAGTCAGCGACAGTTTTTGCCTTCAGCGCGAGCGATTGTCTGAGTCCATCGCTGGTGCTGAAATGGAGCTGATGATTGATGAAATCAAATTCGATCTCCACGAGCCGTTTGTCATAAGGCATTGCTGACGTTGTCAGACCGCTGGGAGTTACGTAGAGCGCGCAGTGCCACCAGTGATTGACGGGTGGCGAAAGTTTGAGCCGAATCTTACCGACAATCTGCAGCCACATATGAAGCGTTGCATACGTGTCTTGCCATGACTCGAGAGGCAGACTTGGCCACAGTTCAGAAGTTTGGTTTATATCCGACGCGCGTGCTTCCATGATGGGAAACTCCTAAGTGTGTTTTCGTTCTTTTGAAACCGCCGAGGTGTGAGAAGTATATAACTAACCTCATCACGGTAAAGAATGGAGAAGGCGTTCGGGTAGTGATGCAGTTTGCTCGTTCGCGATTCATTGGGTGTCATGAGGTCAGTACCCCCGCGCGGTAGCGGGTGGGGTGTTGTTGAACTCGAGCATTAGAACCCCGAAGAACACTTTGGTGCGCCCACCCGCTACCGCGAGGTGGTACTGACTTCATGACACAAGGATCCATGTAAATGATCTGAGCCCGCAGGTAAGCGACCTTTCATTTTTAAACCCAACCATCAGGTGTCGCACTTTACAAATTTTTCCCCATTCGGAAACCGCTAATCGATGCGCCGTCTGGCATGTTCATCTCCAGCGGTTCCATCCGCTCGTAACCCATCGTCAAATACAATGGTTCACCCGGTAGGGTCGCGACTAGTTCTACTCGCTTGAATCCATCCGCGCTTGCTGCGGCTTCACAAGCAGATAGAATCCGGCGACTGATGCCTTGGCGAGACCACTCAGGATGAACATAGAATGCACGCACACGCGCCGGATCGCGTTCGGGATCAAGCAGCGGATCGGGAGTTTCCGCTTTCAACTGATCGCCACCGAAGAGCGTCGTACGTTTACTCCACCCACCAGCGCCGACAATCGTGTCATCTGAAACGGCTACGAAGTACGTTCCGTCTTTAATGAGCTGAGTATCAACTCCGAAGATGTATCTCAACGCGCTCGCGATTTGAGAATCACTGTAGTAACTCGCGCTGAGCACGCGTACGGACTTCTCAATAAGGAGTTGCAGCACCGGCGCGTCTGCCAGGGTTGCGAGTCTTAGTTCAATGGCCATCGATTCTTTGTATCTTGTGCTTTGTACTTGGTAGCTTTGTACTTGGTAGCTTTGTACTTGGAGCTTTGTACTTGGAGCTTTGTGCTTGGTACTTTGTGCTTGGTACTTTGTGCTTGGTACTTTGTACTTCGTACTTCGCACTTCGCACTTCGTACTTGGTAGGGGCTTTGTTCAGATCTGAGATCTGAGATTTGAGATCCCAGAGGACAAAGTATCAAGCCCTAAGCACAAAGCACAAAGCACTAAGTACCAAACAGAACACCCTAAGTTCAAATCATCATGCGAGACTTTATCCCAATGGACCCAAATAAAATGACTCCGGAACAGATTGAGGACCGAGTGATCAGGCTTGCTTTCGATGGTGATCGCCTGCGCTTCAAAGAGTTCCTGGCAAAACTAAAATCCGGTTTGCCGGAAGGCACCGGAATTGTCCTGCGCGGCAGCGCGATCACAAACAAACGATTTGAAGACGGCGGCCCGTTCGATGAAAAGGGAAGGGGAACCAGCGATCTCGATGTCACCCTGGTCGGCAACCAGGTGATGGAACTATGGGACAAATCTGCTTTCTACATTCCTGTACTGCACACCAAACCACTTTGCGATCAGGATTCCGGAATCGCACCAGCCCTCAACCCGTTAAGAGAAGAGCTTCAGAAGATTGCCGAGCGGCCGGTCAACTTTCAGGCAACTGCTAACCTGATTCTTTTTGCACGCGACGTTCTGTTTGACGAGCCTTACTTCACTTTGATCGAGGCGGCCAAAGACGCGTGATTGTTAAGCTGCTCAGTTACAACATTCGGTTTGGTGGACGAGGGCGTGAGCTGGAGCTGGCCGAGATGATTAAGACGATCGGTCCCGACCTGGTCGTGTTTCAAGAGGCAATCGATCCGGAACTGATTAAGCGACTGGCCCACGCGACCGATCTGGCATTCTGGTCCGCTCGAGCGGAACACTCGATCGGCTACGCCAGCAAGCTACCAATCGCCCATCACGAATGGCACTACCCAGCCGGCGCCAAACATTCTTTCCTGGAACTCGTCCTGGCTGGGAGCGAATCGCGAATCTTTGGTTTGCACTTGAGTTCGATGTTTTCGAAGTGGGGCGAACAGAAACGGGCGCGCGAGATTCGAGCTTTGCTCAAGAGTATTGAGCGTCATCAGGAGGGATTTCATGTGCTGGTCGGCGACTTCAATACTCTTGCACCAGGAGAGGTGCTGGAAACCAGGAAGATGCCGGCATGGATTCGCGCCTTAGTTTGGTTAAGCGGCCGCGATATTCAGCGAGAGACTATCGGCATCATGAAGGAGAATCACTACGTCGATTCATATCGCATGCTCCATCCGGATGTGAAGGGGTACACGTTTCCGGTTTGGGATCCGCATGTGCGACTCGATTACGTGTTTTTGCCGGAGCAGTTTAAGGATCGTGTGAAGAGTTGCGAGGTTGTCACCGACACGGGCGCCACCGCCGCGTCCGATCACTTACCACTGCTGTCCGAGATCGAGTTGTAGCAAGAAGATGTTAGCCGCGGATTCACGCGGATCAAACGGATCTGAGAAGAGCGTTGCCGGCGGCACGAAAGGTTTCTCGCCGGCCGTTCGGATCCGTGTCATTCGCGTAAATCCGCGGCTAAGTATTTGCTCTTAATCACTCCAACGTGGTGCAGTTCATGACCCGCCATGATGTAAGCCAGCGCGCGCACGCTCACTTCGTTATCACTTGCATTGCCGGTTCGCATCCACGCGGAGTCGTCGAGGTTGTGGAACAGATAGAGATTGGAACGTCGCACGCTCTCAAACTCGTCGATGATGTCTGCGAGGTCGCGCGCGCCAAAATTTGCCGATTGGATGTAGTCTTCCTGTTCGAATCCCGCCAGAGCGTTCTGATCGTTTCTGCCGAACCTCAAGGCACGGTAAGCAAAGATGCGTTCCGCATCGATCATATGACCCACAACTTCCTTGATGCTCCACTTGTCAGGGGCATAACGATTATCGCCTTGGTCAGGATTTAGACTGCGAAGAAACGAGAGAGTGCTATCGAGTTGAGCTTCAAGTGTTTTGACGACGTCGCCTTCGGGTACGAGCGAAACGTACTTGTCATAGTCCTTCGCGTATTCGGTTGCGGCGGGTTTTACGGCAGCGGCTGTGGACATGAACTGACTCCTTTGTTTCTGAATAAAAAGGATCGGATTGGCTCCGAAATGCTGAGCACAAAAACGTCGCAGCGATCTATCCGAGTCTACTGATGGGTTCGCTACACTCGCTGTAGTCACCCAAACGGTGTTTCAACCAAACTCTTCCACACATTACGCAAAAGACGTAGTGGCGTCCTTCTTTTCGAGAGTGATGTTTAAGTCTCCCACTACAATGTGGGCAGGTGTCGCCACCGAAGAGAAAGCGATGGATCGCAATGGGCAACTCAAAGAGACCACAGAATAACGGACCCATCATGACGTTCTAGTCACCTCGTTAGTTGATAGCAAGGTATGCATCAACGCTCACGTCTAAATAATTTCAAGGCCTCGATCAATCGCTTGGCTGCGTCCTCTGCGGTCAACTCTTTCTCGGTCTTCCAAAGAATTCGCACCGGCTCATTGGCCGGGTCAAGCACGATATACATCTCTCCGGAAGGATAATACGCATACAGTTGGCGTCGATAGCGCAGCAGATTAAAGACGATGATGTAATCTGCGGTTTCGGCCCTGTCAGCGCCAATCATGCTGCCGTACTTGCGAATATATTTGTTCAGAACCCTGGCGATCTCAGCATAGACGCGGCGATGGCGTCGCGTAACCTCTTTACGCGCGCGCACTGCCTCCGCAACCCCGCGGTCTGGATCCCTTACATCGATTACCGTTGAGTTGATCACCATTACGTGAGCTACGCGCCTATTTCTTAGCTCTTCCAGCGAACCGCGAACGAGGATAGGCGCATCCTCGGCCGCCTCCTGCGCGAGCGCGGTTTGCGGTGCGAATAGGAACAGCGCTCCAAAGATCATTGCGATGGCAAGCTGAGTGTTTGATCGAAAGTGCATCGCGAACAGTTGTCGTCGAACCCCCGGTGGCGAGCATGAAGTCAGTACCACCTCGCGGTAGCGGGTGGGGTGTTGTTTGGACTCGCGGATAAAACCCCCGAGGAGCGCGTTGGTGGCCCCCACCCGCTACCGCGAGGTGGTACTGACTTTACGCCACCCAAACACCTGTTTGGTTGCCGCGAATCCGCGCCAGGTAATTTTTGGCTCGCGCTAGTCTGGCTTTGGAGCGTAATACGATTTGCGACCGGCGATGAAATACTCAGGATGACCTCGTACTTCAATCTTGATCTTTCTTTTCTTGCCGTCATGCTCCTTGTTTTTAGGGTAGTAACCAATCATGTAACGACCGTTGATGTCTGCCAGTATTCGCGAGTAGATCGCATCCGCCTCCTCAGGACGCTCGAGGAACGCAGTCAAACCGCCGGTCACTGTCGAAACGTGCGCCAGCGCTTGCTGCACTCGTGCCATTTTCGTGACGCGTTCCAGAAGAGTTGGAGCGGGAAGGTCTTCCCAAACCTTGTTGGCGATTGTCCTGGTCTGGCCCGGATTCGTCCGCCCCTTCGCTAGCAGTGAAACACCGTGATCGTAGCTTGCCTTGAACTGCTTTACCTGTTCGTCCGGCGGTAAACCGACGAAACGAAAGCCCGGGATGACAGTGTAGATGGTGGCGCGCGCGTCTTCAGCAGTGCGGTAGACATCATCGAGGCTGAACTCACGAACATTATTTGGTTGTTGCTGACGAAGCTTGGCCAACCTCTCCTGCTGTTCTTTGCTTAGATTGTTGGGCAGCGGAATTGGTGAAAAGTACTCATTCCAATTTGAATTTCTCAAGGAGCCAACTTCGTCCCCGTCGGTTTGGAAAATTACGATCGGGCGCACGTCCTCATCGTCAAAAGCTTCCTTCAACGTCGCCATGAGAGCGCTGTACTGCTGGCTGCGGCCGAATTCTCTATCACGACGGGATAAGAAACCCGAATCACCTCCGGCCTTCCTTTGCAGGTCGCTCAGTTTTTCTTTCAATCTTTTTTTGTCAGAGGTGAAGTCGGCGATAAGCTCGACGTCATCCGTTACGATTGCCATCAGGTCGAGCGGGCCCAGTTTATCGATCAGTAGGTTCGCGGCCGCGATGCTAGTCTCGAGGTAAGGGAACTGACTGCTGCTGTAATCAATTATCAGAACTATTGAGCGCGGCACTGCAAGATTACTGCCCATAGAAAATACTGCAACCTCTTGCAGTTGGCCCTCTTCAGTAACGATGAAATCAGATTGAGTCAGGCCAGTAATAGATCGTCCTTTGCGATCCTCGACGAGAAAGTCTCCCACGACGAGCGCGGTCTCAACCTTCACTACATCGAGTTCAGTATTTTCGCCAGGCTGTTTCTTGTCGTCTCGTTTTTCGACAGCGGCGTTAGCCTGCGGATCCCATTTCAACCGCTTCAGGCTCTGGCCGAAGTCTTTCAGTTTGGGTTTCTCACGAGCAGGCGACTGGGCCGAAGCGAGCAGTGAACAGAGCATTGCGCTTGTCACGAGGATCGCTGAGAGCGCGAAAGGAAAAGAAGGTCTCCTTGGCATGGTCGTTTGAGAGTCTTTCTTAACTTTGAGAAGCATCCCCGAAACTTGGCTGCTCGGCTTGTACAATAGGTAAGCGGTGCCGGGTAATTATCAAGCTTAGGAAATTGATTAACACCTTTGGTGTTAAGTCTTTTCCAAACTCTGTGGCAACCTTAGCGCTCAGTATTTCAGGTGTACAACCCTGGCTTTCTTCGGACCTAGGAGCGTGACCACGAAAAGGTCGCCAAACGCCTTCTCATCAATAGTCGGGATAACGTCACCGCCGAGCATGCGAATCACTTCCGGAACTGTGTTGCTGTGTCCTATTACCAGGACGGCCTCGCCCGGCTTTTCATTAACGCGCTTAACGATCTCGGCGATTGATTGTTCGGAAACTTTCTGGGGGTTTGCCGGGTTCATTGCGATAGGCATCGGAGTGATGGTTATCGCTAGCCTTAGCGCGACAGGTTCTCCAGTTTGCCTCGCTCTTAAGAACTGCGAGGTAATTATTGTCTTTACTCCCGACTCAAAAAGTATTTGGGCTAACTCATTCGCCCGTGTTCGGCCGGTTTCATTGAGCGGCGGATCCTGTCGCGGCGCATCCTCTTTCTCAGCGTGTCGGACGAGGAAGACGGTTTTGGGAACAAATGTTTCCTGCGGTGTAGTCGCGCCCGCGTTCGCGCCGAATTGTGAGACCGTCGCGATCAGGCAACCTGTCATGATCGCAAATAGGAGATAGTTTCGGGTCCGAGTTGTTGGGTTCATTGAGTTCCTTTATTCCTAAGTAGGCTATGAACCAGCGTTGGGTTATGAAGTCAGTTTCACCGTGCAATCAAAACCGCGGAGCGACAGCGACCGGATCGACGCGAGAGATTCAACCGACTGTGACGGGCATTCTTTAGCGATTCGCTCGATAGCATTTTCTTCGAGATCGAACCCGGTCGCTGTCGCTCCGCGGTTCTGATTGCACCCGCTATCGCCCGGTGGCGCCGGCCGCAAGCGGCCGAACGATCAGTTCCTTCAAAACGGTTTCGTCAGGATCAGCTTCCAGCGAAGTTGGCGCCTCATTCATCGGAAATTCTTCCAGGAAATTTTTCTCGCCTGGTTTCAGCACAATCCGTTTCGTTCCTGCCGCCGTGACAAAATTCAATGGTAACCAATTTGGGAAAGCACTCTCCGCTTGCGTTTGTTTGAGACTGACTCGCAACGAGCGACGTTCAGCGTTCCAGGACCAGGTCAGTTCATAACTCGGATGCCCGGCCCCATAAATCCAGCTCGCGAAGAACGGCTTCAAATTCTCCCCGGACGCTTTCTCTAAAGCAACGCGCAGATCCTCACTCGTCGCGGTGGAATTCTTGTGCGTGGCATAGTACGCGCGCAAGCCTTGAAAGAACGCTTCGTCACCCAATTGCGAACGCAGCATATGTAGAATCCAGGCGCCCTTCTGATAACTATTGCCATTAAGTAACTTGAACAGATCCTCAGTTTCAACGTCGTGCAATGGAATGCGCCGCTGCTTTGCGAAAGCAAAATATGTGTCGGCAGCGCCCTTCATATATTGCCGGAATGCCGCTTCACCGTCGTGCTTTTGAACAAAGAAGCCGGCGAAGTAAGTCGCAAAGCCTTCACTGAGCCACAGGTCGGACCAGGTGTTCTGTGTTACAGAGTCGCCGAACCATTGATGAGCAATCTCGTGCGCGACCAGTTGCACCAACCCTCTCCTAACTCCAAAGGTTGGACTGAGCGTGGGATTCGCAACTGGGTTGAACAAGTTGCTTCCAAACACGATCGCGCCGGAGTTCTCCATCCCTCCAAATTGAGTGGCTCCTACGATCAACGCCAACTTCTCGTACGGATATTGGCCCACTGTTTTGTCAAAAAGCTCTAGTGATGGTGACGCCGGCGCGAAGCCTTTCAGCGCGAATGGTTCGTCAGCGCGTGGAACGTAATACTCTAGCGGAGTGATTGGCGATTGCACGGTGAACTTCGCAAATTGTCCGGCGGCAAAGATCATGCAATAAGGAGGAATCGGAACGGCTTCAGAGTAATTCCACGTTCGCATTGCCGGGAAAGTGTTTTGCGTGTTAAGCAACTTTCCATTGGCAACCACGAGATTCTTTTCCGGCGCCGTCACGGAAAAGGTAACCGTCGCTTTTGCGGAAGGATGGTCCAGAGATGGAATCCAGTGGTGCACTCGGTTGGGCCAGTTGTCACCGACGACCGCCGGATTGCCGCTCTTATCCCGACTCATTATCAGACCGTCTTTCGGAACACCATGGTAAGTCACTACCACTTCCAGGCGAGTTCCTATTCCCACCGCGCGAGCCAGGTTCACCTGCAACAAGCCAGACGATTGTTTGAATCGCATCTCGCGTTTGTTCAGCGTCACCGAATCAACTGACAACTCCCCGAAATCCAAATCGATGACCGAAACGCCCGGTTTTAAAGTGAGAATCGTGATCTCGGTGCGAGCCTTTCGAAGTTCGCTCAGTTCATTGTTGAGAGTGAGTTGGACATTGTAGTGAGTCGGTCTCCACGTGTCGATTCGTCGCTCGCGCCGTATTCCGAACGCAGTTGAGGCGGTGAAAAGCAGCAGAGCTAGCGCTGCTAGTTGCAACCATGCTGCTCCTGAATTCCGCGTCGCGACAAGTTTGATTTCGTTCATCGCTATCTGACTCCCAGCATCAGCAGCGCAGAACGATCGTGCACTTGCCGGTCAGTAGAATTCAGCCAGGCGCGATAGCCTGCGAGCTCTTTATCAGAAACCGATCGGTTCCCAAGCTTTGCTGCTGGTGTTCGCTCAAAGGCTCGGTTTGTTAACGGCAGGTGAGGAGTGCGCACGCTAAGATCGTGTGCTTGAAGTAAGGCTCGTTCCGCAGTTTCTACGTCTGGAAAGAAATCGTCATAAGCGAGGAGATGCCAGATCGTGTCTTCGCCCTCGCCTTCTCGTGCGAGCACGCGTAGCAGGCCGTAGCCGCTTTCAAGTTGGAAAATCAAATCGTCGCCCGGTCCGAATGATTGGGTCATGTTAAGCAGGACAGCATGTCAGTCAGCTTTTGCTTGAGAGAACAACGAAAGGGAGAGTCGCCGCTCGTCTACTAACTTTTTCGAAGATTAACACAACGGAGTAGCCGCGGATTAACGCGGATGATAATTATCTGAAAAGAAGCAAACACAGCGGCGTTGAATACTTTTCTTTCAGATCCGTGTCATCCGCGTTAATCCGCGGCTAAAGTATCTGTATTCCGAGCGATCCTGCGATTGCAAAACGGGGATCCCGACTTTAGAATTCGCGCACCATCTCCTTTGCTTCATGAGACAAACCAATAAAGCGGATCGGGATTACTACGACATCCTCGGCGCCGACGTCACAACCTCGGCTCGCGACCTCGAGCGCTTATACAAACGTCAAGCAGCGCGGTGTCATCCTGACCGCGGCGGCAGCGAGGAGGCAATGAAGTCTCTTAACGAGGCATACAGCGTTCTGAAAGACCGCACCTCCAGACGCGCATATGATGCGCAGCGCTTACGTCCGACTCCTCGTCCATTTGTTCCAGTGTCACAACCCGCCGCGCCGGACGTTGGCGCTTTCGGCCAATTTCTCCGCGCGTTTCTTTGCCTCCTGGTCGGACTCTTCTTGTTACTCCTGGTGCGTTTTCAATGGATCTGGTTTCTTTGGCCGCTTGCGATTCTCGCTGTGTTCGTGTTGCTCTTTGGCGTCCTGATGGCGCGCAGTGCTTTGAAGTCGTGGCTGCCGGTCGGTAATGTCCTGCATCGTCATGTACTGGTTCAAGAGGCGCTCTTCTGGAGTTTAGTGCTCTCCGGTTGCTATGGTGTGTATATCGTTCTGACAGCGGTAGAATGAGAGTTGATTCAAAGCGCATGACTGTGACAGGGCTCGATCTCCTCTTCCTTGAAGTTAATAATTTGGAAGAGTCGCTGGCGTTCTATCAAGAGTTGCTCGGACTAGAGTTGGAGAAGCACAACTCCCAAAGCGAGCCGCCGATGGCCACGTTGCGTGCGGGCAGCTTGCGCATTACTTTGGCAGAGCAGCTCGAAACTATGTTGCGACGCGGCCGGGGCACGCATTTTTTTCTGGGGGTCGAAGATGTCGATCAGTATTACGAACAGCTCAGTGCCAGTGGCGCTGTCTTGTCGCCGCCGATCGATGAGGGATGGGGCGGCCGCTTCATCACTCTGCAGGATCCTGACAAGTACCGATTCTTTTTCGTTACGTGGTCAACCAAAGAATCGAACAAGTCGCCGCAAGAATAGACGCAGATTAACATCCGGAGGTGCCCCATGGCAGGACAGCACGCTGAAAACTTGTTCCGGCGTTTCAAAGGACAGGTCGTGACGATGAAGACCATCTCGGGAGGAGTCTATGAGGGACGCGTGGCCGAGGTAACGAATGATTACGTCTGCTTGATTGAGCGCAAAGATACCGAGTCCGCCGAAGTCTATGTGTTTCTCAGTTCGGTTGAATCTGCGATGTTGGCAGAAGTTCCCAGCGTTTAAGCGATCGAGGTTTAGGGGTATGCAGTACGTCGAAAATCCTCCCAATCCATGGCTCACCCATTCTGTTGAATGGCTCGGGGAACCGCCTGAAACAAAGCTGGAAGTCTTCGAAGAGCACGACACGCGATCTATCATCAGTCACAACAATAGTCCTGACGTGAGCTTTGACTACTCGATCAACTGCTATCGCGGTTGCATCCATGGTTGCACTTATTGCTTCAGTCGTCCGACCCATGAGTATCTCGGATATGGTGCGGGCACCGACTTTGATCGCAAGATCGTCGTCAAGGTCAACGCGGTTGCGCTGTTGCGAAAAGAGTTGTTGAAGCCGTCATGGAAAGGGGATGAGATTGTCTTCTCGTTCACTTCAGATCCCTACGTGCCGCTCGAGACGCATTACAAACTGACACGCGGATGCTTGGAAGTCTGCGCCGAGTTTGGGAACCCAGTTGGCATCATCACCAAGTCTGCGCTCATCCGCCGAGACATCGACGTGTTGCAGGAACTGAAGCGCCGTTCGAAGGTAAGCGTGTTCTTTACCATTCCGTTCACCGATCGCGAAGCGGCACGCGCGGTTGAGCCTTTCGCTCCGCTTCCAGAGGCGAGATTCCACGCGATGTCGGATCTGGCGGACGCGGGGATTCAGGTCGGTATCGGCATCGCACCCGTTATTCCGGGTTTGACGAGTGATATTCCGGAGTTGTTAAAACGTGCGAAAGAGGCGGGGGCCACGCAATGCTTCATCAACATGTTGCGTCTGCCCGGCAGTGTGGCTCCATATTTTGAAGAACGGCTGCGCGCGAAGCTGCCGACCAAGGCGGATCGAATTCTGAATCGTATTCGCGATGCCAGAGAAGGAAAAATGAACTCGAGTCAGTTTGGCGAACGCATGCGCGGCAAGGGGCAATACTGGGAAGCGCTCGAGAAGCTGTATCGCGTGCACTCGGCGCGATTGGGTTTCAATAAGCGAACACCGCACAACGGAAATGCCGGGAAAACGTTTCGGAGGCCGACGGCGCAAGGATCGCTGTTTGGATAGCAAGAAGAGCAATTACTATATGTCATTTGAGAATTGATCATTTTTCATTTAAGACCTCCGGCATTGAGAGGTGCTTATTCCAGACAAGATGACTGTGAGCGCGATCTAAGCGCCGAATGTCTCAAATGAAAATTGATCAATGGCAAATGAGATATGGCAAATCACGCTTTCTCTCCTATAATGTCTCCGCCCCACTAACAGTTCCCGATCAGGAGGCTCGATGATGTTGATAAGAGATGTCATTCGCAACCGTGATCCTTATTCGATGAAGTCTTCCGCAACCGTACAGGATGCCGCCGAGTTCATGGCGGCGCGCAATGTAGGCGCTGTTTGTGTTGTCGATGAGGCTGGAAAGCTGTTGGGCGTGTTCTCCGAAAGAGATGTCGTTAGGCGAGTCGTGGTGCAACATCGCGATCCCTTAACGCTGAAGGTTGGAGATGTGCTGAGCGAACTTCGCGCCGTCATCAAATGTGATGAAACTCCGCATCAGGCGTTGGAGTTGATGGAACTAATCGGCACGCGACATTTACCTGTAGTAGATGGTGAACGATGGGTAGGCATGCTCTCGATGCGCGATTTAATGCGCGTCGAACTGAGCGAGCAGGGCGACGAGATTAAACTCCTCCACGAATACATCCAACACTAGTTAACTCCCCCCAAATCCCCTTTTCTGTCATGCGGAGCGTTTGGAGTGCGCCGACTTGTCGGCGCTTTCAACTTCGAAGTTGACTCAACGGAAGCGAGCAAAAAGCGCCGACAAGTCGGCGCACTCCAAAGGCTCCGCAATTGGAGCGATGGAAGAGAAGGGGAAGCAAAATGAAACAGTTCGCGCCGTTGACTGTTCTGATAATCGTCATAGCCCTGGCTTGCAAATCCGCGCCGCCGGGACGAGGCGCCGGTGAGATTGAAACTTCCGCCGCCACTCAGACCAGTTTCAAGATTGAAACTGTCGTTAGCGGCCTTGAAGTTCCTTGGTCGATTGTCTGGACTCCCGATGGCCGCCTGTTGATCAACGAGCGGCCTGGCCGAGTGCGAGTTGTCGTCAACGGTCAACTCCGAGCTGAACCGCTCTACATAGTTCCTGATGTCGAAACTAGTGGCGAGAGTGGTCTGATGGGACTGGCGCTGCACCCGCAGTTTTCAACCAATCACTTTCTTTACCTCGCATACGCTTACGCAGGAGACCGCGTGCGCGTAGTTCGTTTTCGCGAAGACGGAACGACGCTGCAGGACCGCAAAGTCATTATCGAAGGGATTCCTGCAGCTCAATATCACGCTGGTTGCCGGATTCGTTTTGGGCCTGACGGCAAACTTTATGTGACCACCGGTGATGCTACTGAGCGTCCCCTGGCACAGAAGCTGGATTCACTCGCCGGGAAAACGCTGCGCTTGAATGATGACGGCACCGTGCCCGCAGATAATCCTTTCGTTGGTCAACCAAATGCGCGGCCGGAGATCTGGTCGCTCGGTCACCGCAACGCGCAAGGCATGGACTGGCAGCCTGGAAGCAACCTCATGTTTCAAACTGAGCATGGGCCATCGGGATTCGATGGGCCCGGTGGTGGTGATGAAGTCAACATAGTGGAACGAGGAAAGAACTACGGCTGGCCGACAGTTCATCACACTGAAACGCGTCCAGAATTTGAGTCGCCGCTCCTTGAATACACACCGGCGGTGGCTCCGGCGAGCGGAATGTTTTATCGCAGCTCGCTGTTGCCACAGTTTCGCGGCAACTTCTTCTTTGGAGGCCTGCGAGGCGAACGAATAATTCGAGTGGCACTTGATGGCCGAAAGGTGGTCAGCCAGGAGAATCTTGTGGAGAAGAAGTATGGACGTATTCGCGATATCGCTGAGGGCCCGGATGGGGCGATCTACTTTTCGACGTCGAATCGCGACGGGCGTGGGAAACCAGCGAGGGACGACGATCGCATCATTCGAATCACCTCGCAATAGAGCGTCAACATCAGTCAATACGCCTAAGAAAATTGGCCGCGGATTCACGGGAATTAAACGGATCTGAGTAGAAAACGAGTGAACGCAACTTCTTGCGAGGCTTCAGATCCTTCTTAATCCTCGTGAATCCGCGGCTAATAATCTTGACCCCAGATTAATACTTCTGTGCGAGCAACGCGCTTTTGCTCCAGCCGATCGCTTCGTGCGGTTTGAAACGGTAGTGATGAACGACGCGGAAATGGCGCTCGGTGTTTTGCATCACCTTGCGTGGCTCGTGAGACTTAAACCGAAAGAGAATCTCGAGAAAAGTGCTGATGGGTGTCGGCCGGCAGGGTAAATGAAGCAAATGCCCCTCGGGAGTGATTACCCGCGCCAGTTCGTTCAAGCCATCTTCCAGTGGCACATACTCGAGCGCCCCACTCGTGACGACCAGATCAAATGAAGCATCGGGAAAGGGAAGTGACAACACATTTCCTTGCGTAAAGCAGACATCCTGTTTTCGCCCCCGACTTTGCGCTACCGTCTTTCGTGCGGCCACCACCGATGTGGCCGATAGATCGAGTGCTGTGATCTTGACCGGGAACCGAACGGAACGTAGCAGCGCCAAAGTCAACAGCCCGGTACCGCAGCCAGCGTCCAAAATGCGAGAGCCGCGCGTGACCGGAAGTGGGTTGTTCGCCAGATATTGATCCAGCGAGCGTCCATAGCCATTTAGTTTGAAGGTGAGATCGTATACGCCCGCAATTCTGTCGTAAAACGAGCCGGCCTTGGCTTCGTTCTTCGTTGCGGTCAGTGCATACTCCATTCGGCTCTCCTAAATATCTCGCCTGTTCTTAGGCCAGATTCCACAGCAACATCGATTTGGCGCGCAATTGTAGCTTCACCCTCGCGGATTCTCAAACCCGATGCAAGGAAACTTACACACCAACGTTCTTTCATTGGTGACG
>JANNON010000638.1:0-3617 GCA_031399105.1 Blastocatellia bacterium
TTACATCGCGACGAGCGGTGAAGCGATACGGGTTTGGCAGCGGTGGAGGCGCAGCGGTCCGGCCTTTACCAAAGTCCATTCCGCGTCCTGCACCAACATCAGTCTTAGAGCCATTACTGGCTGGCACCCTTTCTGATCCGGTGTCTCTAACCCGTTCGCTGGTTTTATCAACTCCTTTTGCGGTTTGAGCTTGGCAAAGTACCGCAAATAGCAGCGTCATCAAGAGTGCACTGGTAATACGAATCATCTTCCGCACCTTCTTCTAGTTGAAAGAAATTTCTAGTTGAAAGAAATTTATGGGGGTGCAATCGAGAATAGAGGAACACCTATTCATTTACAAGGAGCTTTTGATCGAACAGAGATGTTAGATGCTGGATAATGTTAGATGTTGGTTAGGAAGAGCTTTAACCTAGTACTTGAACTTCGTCTCCTCTTGACCAAACATCTGACATCTGACATCTGACATCTGCCATCCAACATCTAGGCATTTGCTAACGACCCGCCGGCTTTGACGCATTATTCGCGTCTCTCTGTTGCTCCCAATTTCTCAGAGCCTGCACCCCGCGAGCAAATTCGCGATCATTTGAATAAAAGTTGTGCGCCCCGTCGTTCCTGGAAGGTTCCCGCACGTAGTAGAGATAGTCCGTCACGGCCGGTTCCACGGCAGCCTCTAATGAATTCTTGCCAGATGAAGCAATTGGTCCCGGTGGTAGTCCAGCGAAAATGCGGGTGTTATAGGGTGAGCGACGGTCGAGGTCACTGCGATAGACTTTGCCGTCGTTACGCCATTTGCCTTCTAGTTTCGAGGCGTAAATTATCGCTGAATCAATGCCCAACGGCATGCCAATCTTCAACCGGTTATAGATCACCGAAGCCACCAGCGGTCGTTCATTATCGAGTTTTGCCTCGGTCTCAATCAGCGAAGCGGTAACGACGATCTCTCGTGGAGACATGTTCATCTGTCTTGCCTTTTCAGTCCACTCCGGTTTCCAAACTCCGCGAAATCGTTTCACCATGGTCTTTATCAGATCGGCCGCGGTCGATTCCGGAGCAAACTCGTAAGTGTCCGGATAAAGATAGCCTTCAAGATTACGCGCCTGCGGATCGAGATCTGAAATCAAGCTAACGTCATTCATTAACTTCAGCGCTTCATCAGCGTTTGAAAGCTTCATTTCCGGAACACGCGCCAGTGCATTTGCGATATCCCAGCGAGTCCAGCCTTCTATTACGGTGAAGCGGTTGAGACGACGTTCGCCCTGACGCAACCTCAAGAGAACGGCGAGCGGCGAGATGGGTGACGCGAATCTGTACTCTCCAGCTTTAAGCGATGAGCCCCCGCCGGTCATCTTCAAGTAAAACGTGAGCGGCCAGGCCTTCCGAATGACACCTTCGGCAGCTAACTTTTTCACGATAGCCGAAGGCGATGAGCCCATCGGTATGTCGACGTACTGTTGGCTCTTTGTATGCTGAATGGGCGTCCGTAGTTCGCGATACACCCAATAGCAGCCGGCGCCGGCAACCAGAATGGCGGTTAAAGTGATGCCTAAGATAATTCGTTTCATTCTTCGTTTAAGAGAGTATGGGCTGTTTAAGGTTGGGTTACTGGAATTCGCTCCTGGTTGCCGTCAAGAAAATCGCGCAGGATGATAGCAGCAGATTCACTGTCAATCAGATCTGCCATAGCGTTCCGGTCGATGCCTTCAGCACGGAGTCGTTCAACGGCTTCGACCGTGCTCAATCGCTCGTCCTGTAGATAAATGTCGAGCGTCAATGACTTGGCGAAGTTTTGTGCGATCCGCTGAGCATCCCCAGCTGCAGTTCCGATTGTGCCATCAAGGCTAAGCGGCAAACCAATTACCATACTTTTCGCGTCAAAGCGCCGTACAATTGCGTCCACATCCCGAAGCAACTGCTTCCAGTTAGTACGGACAAGCGGCTCAAGGCGTCTGATTGAGATCGAAAGGTCATCGGAGAGCGCGACGCCCACTCGCTTCTGGCCCAGGTCAAGAGCCAGGATCGGGCCTCGTATTTGGTTCTGCGCAACGAGAATACTCATTGAAACAATCGGCACTGAATCGACGGATAACCGGTAATAAACGCAGCTTGCGGCTTTTCTTGCAAGGCCTGTATGATACGAAGTGCTTGCTGAGGCAGGCTTTGCAGCAATTCTGACTGACCAAACCAGAGGCAAACAAGAAGCAAAATGTCTTTTCGCACTAAATTCGCGCTGATCCTGGGTTCAGCAACCCTCGCCATTTATACATTTGTTGGCGGCTGGATATCCACTAGAGCACAGCAGCCTGCCAACGATCCCAACGCCCAATTGCGAATCTTTGAGAGTGTCTTGCAGCATATTCAGAACGATTATGTTGATGAGCCGAACATGGAAAAGGTTCGAGCAGGCGCCTTGCGAGGTCTTGCGTATGGCTTAGATCCCTACTCAACCTATCTGACTCCAGAACAGGTGCGAGACTTCAGCGATTCGCCAAAAGAGAACCAGGTTGGCATCGGCGCCGAGTTGTCTCAGGTTGCTTCGTATCTTTATGTAATCGCCCCGACAAAGGGATCTCCAGCCGACCAGGCGGGCGTTCGCGCCGGAGACATTATTGAGTACATCGATCAAAAGGCGACCCGCGATATCTCGCTATACGACGCAAAGCAGTTGCTCAACGGAGCCCCGGGCACCGAAGTTAAGTTGAGAATTCTTCGTGCTAATTCGAGACCGCTGACTTTAACGGTGAAGCGGGCGGCGTTTCGCTCACCGGCTTCTGAAGGCAAGATGGAAGGGGGCCGCATCGGCGTGCTTCGGATCAATAGTCTAGCGACGGGTGAATCTGCCGATGTCCGTTCTCGCGCGCAGGAGTTGCTCAAGCAAGGCGCGCAGAAGCTGGTCATTGATGTCCGCGCCACTGCCGGCGGTTCCATCGTTGATGCGGTTTCGGTAGCTAATCTTTTTATCAAGGAAGGCATAATTGCCGAGACGATTGGTCGTGAAGGAAAGGTCCTTAAGACCTTCTCAGCCGACCCAAAGAACGCGATTTTTTCCGGCCCGGTGGTGGTTTTGATCGACGCCGGCACAGCAGGCGCGGCCGAGGTGATAGCCTCAGCAATGCTCGAACGCAATCGGGGACAGGTAGTTGGCGAGAAGAGTTTCGGCGCAGGTGCTGAACAGCAATTGTTTACGCTACGCGGTGGTGACGGGCTGCTGCTTACGACCATCAAGTGGGCATCGGCTAGTGGCAAGCCCTTTCTGGGCGAGGATCGCGCGCGTTCTGGCGTGACGCCGACGGTAGAAGTAAAGCGACCGGAAATCGCGGAAGCGATCGATCCGGAAGACCTGGGCGGACCCGACGATGACGCTGTGAATAAGCCGGCAGATCCGGCTGACAAGCCGCAGGTAGTTGCACCAGTTGAGGGAGTTAAAGCGCCGGCTGAGGATCTCCAGATGAAGAAGGCCCTGGAGCTGCTTCGCGAGAATAAGCCTGCACAGGTGCAGCGAGCTGCGTAGCACAATTCAATAACGTAGCTTTTCAATCAGAGCGGTCAGCGATGAAATATCGCTGGCTGCTTTTCTTTGAACGCCTCTTGAGAGTTTGAGATTCGTATCATTGAGCGTT
>JANNON010000645.1:0-2777 GCA_031399105.1 Blastocatellia bacterium
GCGTTCCTCCGTGGGCGCCCCTTGTTACGGAAAACTCGCTAATCGGAAACAGGCCGGCTCGGGATCTTCCCTTGTTTCTTTGAATAACTTGTCACGCAAACAGAGGCGCCCACAGAGGAACGCCCCTACAATCCTATGACGCGCGTTTCTCGCAAAGCATCGCTCTTTACCGAATCCGTCATTCGCGAAATGACGCGCGAGGCTTTGAAATATGGCGCGGTGAATCTTTCGCAGGGCTTTCCCGATTTCGCTGCTCCCGACGCAATTAAGAAAGTTGCGATGCAGGCGATTGCCAACGACATCAACCAATATGCAATCACCTGGGGCGCACGCGATTTTCGTGAGGCAATTGCGCGCAAAACTAAATGGTATCTGGGTCTGGATGTCGATCCCGAAACGGAGCTGACCGTAACGTGCGGTTCGACCGAAGGAATGATCGCCGCGATGATGGCGACGGTCGATCCGGGTGAAGAGGTAGTTATCTTTGAGCCGTTTTATGAGAATTATGCGCCGGACGCGATCCTCTCGGACGCGACACCGCGTTATGTGCCGTTGCAAGCTCCTGCCTGGAGCTTCGATCGCGATGAACTGCGCAGCGCCTTCAACTCAAAAACCAAAGCAATCATCATCTGCAATCCCAACAATCCCACGGGAAAAGTTTTTAGCCAGGATGAGATGGAGTTCATTGCCGGCCTCTGCCGGGAATTCGATACGCTGTGCTTCACCGACGAGATCTACGAGCATATTATCTATCCGCGTGACGGCGCCGAGATCAAACACATCTCGATGGCCCAACTACCGGGAATGCGCGAGCGGACGGTGATTGTTAATTCAATGTCGAAGACTTACTCGGTTACCGGGTGGCGCGTGGGATATTGCATAGCACCGGCGGAGATCACTAGCGGGATTCGCAAGGTGCACGATTTTCTAACTGTAGGAGCAGCAGCACCGTTGCAAGCCGCCGGAGCGTTCGCGCTATCAATGCCGCCGGAGTATTACGATCAGCTACAAAGTGAATATCGCGCTCGACGCGAACTGCTGTTGCCGGTCCTGGAGAATGCCGGGTTCAAGACCTTCGTTCCGGATGGCGCTTATTACATCATGACGGACATCTCGGGATTTGGTTTCGCGAACGACGTGGAGTTTACGCGGCACCTCATTCGTGAAGTGGGAGTCGCCTGCGTGCCTGGATCGAGTTTCTACAGCGTGCCCGAAAGAGGTAAACAGCAAGTGAGGTTTTGCTTCTGCAAGAAAGACGAGACACTCGCGCTCGCCGCAGAGAGACTCCAGAAACTTCGTTGAGCATTTCAGTAGGAGACAATAGCTCAGTGAGATTGAGACCAATCGCAGCTCTGCTGCTTTCCTTGCGGTAAGCCTCTGGCTTACCGAGTTAGCCTCACAAGATCAGGCTACGCCTTCAAAAAAACCTATGAACAGAATGAAGATCCATTTGGCTCGGCAGTCGCAAACAATGACCCTGCTTCTTCTGATCAGTTCTGTAGTAGTCGCGCAGCAGATGGCAGATCCGGAGTTTAAAGCTCACGTCGAGCGCCCGGCCTATACGAAGAACTATCCGCGCGTGCTCTTCGACGAAGCCCATAACAACTTTCACACGACCACTGGCCGTTACAAACCGTTTGCCGATTTGATCATGAGTGACGGCTATCACGTGGTGCGAAACCGCGAGACCTTCACGAAGAAGTTACTTGACGGTTTTAAGCTGCTGGTGATTGCTAATGCGCTGGGCGAGGATGAAGACGATGAAGATGGTGCGGGCGAATCGGCTTTTACTGCTGACGAGATTCAGATAGTTCACGATTGGGTGAAGAGTGGTGGGGCGCTCTTGTTAATAGCCGATCACGCCCCATTTGGAGGCGCCGCCGCCGCGCTGGCTAAAAACTTCGGCGTTGAAATGAGCAAGGGCTACGTGTCTGATCCGGAACATGCTGAGTCGGGATCGCCTTCATTTCTGGTTTACACGCGGGAGAATAAATTGCTCCTGGATCATCCGATTACTCGCGGGCGTGAAGAGAAAGAAAAAGTTCAACGCGTCGTAGCGTTTACCGGACAGGCGCTGAAGACAGCTGAAGCTGGTGCAGTGTTTCTGAAACTGGGGGACGGCGCGATTGATAGGCCAGGACCGAACGCGGAGACGAGCGTTGCAGTTGGTGGACAGGCGCAGGGAGTGGCGCTGAAGGTTGGGAAGGGAAGAGTGGTTGTCCTCGGCGAAGCGGCGATGCTCACAGCCCAGATAACAGGAATAGATAAGTCAGCATTTGGAATGAACGTCCCCGGCAATGATAACCGCCAACTGGCGCTGAACATCGTGCATTGGTTGTCTGGGGTGACGAAGTAAGGAAGTTTCGAGTTTCGAGTTTCAAGTTTCGAGTTCTCCTGGCAAAGCGGAATGGTTTAACTCCAAGCGGTGAGTTTGGAAACAAGCATACGGAACTCAGAACTCAGTACTCAGCACTACAACTAGAAACTAGAAACTAGAAACTCGAAACTCGAAACTTTCCTGCCATGTGGGACACAAAACGACAACTCATTTGGCTGGCGGCGGGATTGACGCTGGGAACCTTTGTGGCGTACTCCGATGCCAGGGACGAAGATGGAACCTTTGTGCCGAGTTTCTTCATCTTCATGGAGACCCTGGTCCTGATTATCATTGGGATACTGTTCTTTATTTATTCTCGGAAGAAGGAGTAAGAGGAAGTTTCGAGTTTCGAGTTTCGAGATGTAGTGCTGAGTACTCAGTTCTGAGTTCCGTATGCTTG
>JANNON010000666.1:0-5407 GCA_031399105.1 Blastocatellia bacterium
CAGGCGTCGTTGTCAGGCACGAAAGGCGACTCAACCGCAAAATGGGCCAGCGGCATTCAGAGTCAATCGGCGGCAGGAACTGTGGGCGGCCCGACGCCTTCCGCGTCGCGAAAGTTAACTTCCGAAACACTGGTTCTGGAAACTGCGCATGTGCTTTTTCTGGATATTGTTAGTTACTCCACGCTGCTAATCGATGAACAGCCGATGCGGCTTTTCGACCTGCAGGAAATAATTCGCGAGACGAATGAATTTGCGCGCGCCCAGGCTGCGAATCAGTTGATGCGGTTGCCAACGGGCGATGGTATGGCGCTGGTTTTTTTCGGGGACCCGGAAGCGCCAGTGCGCTGTGCCCTGGAAATCAGCCGCGCGCTTAAAGAGCATGAAGACATCAAGCTGCGCATGGGGATTCATAGTGGGATGGTCTATCGCATGGCCGACATCAATACCAATATGAACGTTTCCGGCGGCGGTATTAATTTGGCGCAACGAGTAATGGATTGTGGTGATGCCGGCCACATCCTGGTTTCAAAACGCGTGGCCGATGATTTGGAACAGCTGAGTCGCTGGTCCAACTGTCTGCATGATTTGGGTGAAGCGGAGGTGAAGCACGGGGCCCGAGTGCATGTCTATAACCTCCACTCAGACGGACTGGGGAATCCGGAAGTGCCCTCGCAATTACGTCACACGGCGCCGTCATTTTTTGCAAAGCACGCTTCGCTGGTTCGTGGTGTCGCGTTGGTGCTGGCGCTCACGATTGGACTGTCGCTGCTAGCCCTAAACTACTGGTCCAAGTCTCCCGAAGCTGTCGTGCCAGCCACTACCTCAGCGGCGCCGGCAGTTGGGAAGGAACAGAATCTTGCCTATTGGTTGACTGTGCAAAAAGTACAGAACCGCAAAGATGTTGGTGCACCGGTTGAATCGACGGGAAGTTTGCTTTTCGAAAGCGGTTGGAAGTTTCGCTTCAATCTCCGGTCGATGCAATCAGGGTTCTTCTATCTACTCAATGTCGGCCTGAAGAAAGAAGGCACCGAAGAGTACAACGTGCTCTTTCCGACAGTAGAGAACAATGGTGGAGACCCGTTCATCGCTGCAAACCAGATTAAGCAGACTCAGTGGTTGCTGTTTACGGACGGTCCGGGAGTTGAGAAGTTGTGGCTCATCTGGTCAGAGCAGCCTTTGGCTGAGTTAGACTCAATTTTCAAGGACGCGGCGCTGAGTAAAAAGGACCCCGGCGTAATAACCGACGCCACTCAGATCGAGCGCGTTAGGGCATACCTGAACTCCAAGGGAACGAACCCGCCTGAGGTGATCGCCGATGAGTCAAAGAACGTCACGACAGTTAAAGGCCGCGGTGAAACTTTGGTGAGCGTCGTCGAGCTATATCACAAACCCCAATCGACAAAATTGGAGACCCAATGAAACCCAGGAAAATTCTTACACTGCCTGCCGCTTTGCTGGCCATGCTTGTTTCGCTCACGGGTGCAACTCCCGCCTTGGCCCAGGACGATGAAAAGAGCATTAAAGCAGAAGAATTTGTTGTTAATCGGCCCGCGGCACGTCCGCAGGATCGCAAGTCCGCAACGGTGCGCTATAAGCCTGCAGTGAAAACCACGCCGCTTGTTACCACTACCACGCTGGCACGGGGAATGGTCTTCGCCCAGGTCGGGGTAACCATCTGGCGCTTTCGTCCAGCGACGGCCGGCGACAATACAAAAGAGTTGGTCGAGGAAGAGGGCGATACACCGGCAGGAGAGTATGCGCTGGAAAGAATTGAGGAAGGAACGCTGCTTTCACCCGGACAAATCGTGAGGCTGGGGATCGAATCACTTTCCCGAGATGGCTATGTCTACGTCATTGCGCGCGAGCAATATGCTGACGGCTCGACCAGCGATCCGAAACTGCTTTTTCCTTCAAAAACAAACGTCAACAATCAGGTGAAAGCCGGACGCCTCGTTTATATTCCTGGTCCACCCCGCCGATTTCGTATCAGGCCAAGCCAAAGTGCAAAGCACCACGTCGCGGAGTTGCTAACCATCATCGTCGCGCCGAAGCAATTGTTAGACAGCACGCAAATATCTACGACTGCTGTCGACCGTGCGCGTTTGGAAGGTTGGGAGAAGCAATGGACCGCACCGATCGCAAAGTTTGAGATGGAGGGTGGTGCTGGTCGGACTATGACGGAAAAAGAGCAGGCCGCTGGTTCCGCATCGTCGACGGATCTCACTCAGGACGATCCTGTACCGCAAACGGTCTTTCGTCTTGCTACCAAACCCGAATCCACTTTGTTGATTAATGTGCCGCTGAGGTTCGTCGCCGCGAAGCACTAACTCAACCTGGGCGGGAACAAAGTATCCGCGGATTCGATGTCCGGGTGAATGCGTTCAACCCTGTGGGAGCAAACCGGGAATCTGAATTGATGCCAAAGATCATTCGTACAATGAGCCCGCGCCAGTGCGAGATAGCAGCCGAATCCTATACGGCATGTTTGTTAGCACAGTCGGGCTACGACGTTCTCGTCCAGTACGGAGCAAATCAGCCGCACTATGACCTTATGGCCGTAAAGAATAAGCGCATTCTTCCGATCTCAGTCAAAGGTAGCCAAGACGGTGGCTGGATGCTGGCTGTACGCTACGTCAAGCCGGGAGTCAACTACCATCAAGCTATTGATCAATGGTTGGCGGCGCAACGTGACGACATCGTTTACGCGTTGGTGGGCTTTCTCAATGTGACGCTTGGCCAGGCTCCTCGAGTACACGTCGCTCGCCCGACGGAAATTGCCGCTCAGTTGAAAGCCCAATGTTTAGGGCGAGGTTACGGTACCCTCGAAGAAGATTCCCCAACGTTTTACCCGCGCTCGAAGTATCAGGATAAGGTTCCTGCATCGTGGTGTTACTCAACCGAACGCATAGACACTATCTGAATCACCCTCAGGTAAGTTACTTGCCGCAATTCGACCTTCCAATTTCGAGTCCGGCCATTCTCAACGCCCACAATCCGAATTGTTTCGCGTTACCACTGAGCTAAAGCGTTGCTGGTATTCCCTCGAAGTGATGAACGCGCAGACCAGGGAATGCTGTCCAGCCAAACTGTGCGGTGGATACTCGTTTATCTTCGCAAGCCAAAAGGCAAAACCACCGGGTTCCGGTTCACGTCTTAAGTAGTGCAGGTAGAGTGAGGTGACAAAAATCGAGTTGTACTCGTTCTCCACAAACGTCGCGTGTTTGACGATCTTCTCGAGCACGCTGGCGCGCGTCTCACTGCCGCTCGTAAGACCCGCAATTAACTCATCTTTCTGCGCGCTAGTGAACACGTTACCCGCATTCGCCGCCAGCGTTTCGATGTAATCAGCTGCCGTTAATGAGTCCGGGTATTGCGAGAGGAACTCCCCACGACCGACAAACGCGCCGGTAAATTCCTGAGTCGTCATCGCACTCAGCTGCGCGCGGTCTGACAAATAATCGGTGAATATCGGATATTGGCCAAAGGCAGCTTTGTGAATCCTGTTTACGAATCCACCGGTCAACTGCCACTCGGATTCAACAAAGAATGCGTCGGAAACCGTCAGCCGCCGACTGTGTATGCATGACTGGTCCGAGCCGCAACTCATGATCTCGTTAAGCCAATAGGCAAAGCCATTCGTATCAGGTTCGCGACCCAAGAAATCCAGATACTGTTGCCGGACAAAAAAGGCTGGTGTGTCCAATGGATTTGCCGATTGCGAGGCGGCCGCAGTAGCAGTGAAATCGGCTTGCGCGGACTCCTGCAAAAGTGAGAAGGCTCTTGAGGCCGGACTAAAAGTGTAGTTAGCACGCGCGGGCGCCACGAAATAGAAGCCTGTCGTTTCGAGATTGCTCAACCTGTATCGGCCTTCCGCGTCGGTAATTGCCAGATGAGATTCTGTACCGCTTAACTCAATCGTAACGCCAGCCAATGGTAGCCCGTCGGAGGTCAGAATCCGGCCGAGCACCGAACCAGTGCGTGCGGTTGGGGAGACTACCGTCCCAACGTTCGTGCTGGTGAACTCAGACGTGTTGTTATCAGCATCAGTCGCGGAGGCAACGATTCGATCCCCGGTAGTGATTCCCGCCGCCACAGCGTTCGGCAAAGTGAACGTCGCCATACCCGGCGATCCGGCTGCGAAGTTGGCTTCCGTGTAATGAGTGTCGCCGATGAAATTCTTGCCAGAGTCGTTCTGATCCGCTTCAAAGAATTCGACCAGCACGCCTTCTGTTCCGTAGGCTGAATTGGCTGGATTCGAGTTCAGGCGGTACTGAATCACCAGTGCGCCATTCGTATTTATTACGGCGCTGGTAATTTCAGGAAAGTTTTGGAGCTCGTTTGGTCCGTCGTCTGCATCACCCGGATCGTTTGGTGTTGGACCATCGTTGCCCAGGTCGATGCCCTCGGTTCCGTTGCCGAAGATGCTGTTGGGATCGATGTTGTTGCTGTCGCCGGCGGTCGCGTCAAGAGCCACTCCGGCACCGAGGTTGAAGGCAATAATGTTTCCCGCACCGGGCGCTGGCCCACCCACAGTGTTGAGACGCGCGCCACTGAGTAATAAGACGCCGTGAAGCGCATTACCGAGATTCAGGGATCCAACTTCATCGGTGCCAATCGAGTTGTTAGACACCCGATTAAACGTAGCATTGAAGCCGCTGATGATTACGCCAGGTCCGCCATTCGCTGAAATCAGATTCCGCGATGCTGGGACTCCCGGTTCACCGACTACATTATTAGTTGAGTTCTCAATGGAGATTCCCGAAATGGCGTTCGACATGGAGCGCAAACTCGAGTCCAAATTTCGGAAGACGCCAATGAGGTTGCCAAAAATCTTGTTGAGTTCCGCCTCCGTTCCGGCTTTGTCTTTGATGACTATGCCATTCAGATTGAACCCAATCGTGTTGCCGGAACCGGGAGTGCCGCGGCCGATTGAATTGTTCTTCGCGCCTTCAATCATTACGCCAATAGCATTACCGAGACCGGTACGACCCTGCGAGTCAGTTCCAATAAAGTTACCCACCAATTCGACCAAACTAGTGCGAGAGCCGGACAAGAGAACTCCAGCGCCGTTAGTGCTGCCACCAATTTCGTTTCCTAATCCAAGATCGCCGATCTGCGCTCCGATCACGTCCTCAAGGCAGATTCCACCACGCACGTTTCCCAGGTTGGCGCCCTGCAGCACGTTTGACAGCCCAATCGTGTTCTTGAAGATTTTCATTAATCCGCCAAGGAGTTTTGGATCCTTTCCTTTTGGGCTGATTCTGCCGGCGGTCACCTCGTGCGTGTCGAACACCTGAACACCGCAGCCGGTCTGACTCGCCACCAGCAGGTTTTCCTGAATCGTGACGTCTATAGCACTGTCGATCAGAATGTTGTCCTTAGTGTTGCCGATGACGCCCGACTCGTC
>JANNON010000670.1:0-20204 GCA_031399105.1 Blastocatellia bacterium
GCATAAAACCCCGAGGAAACGTGGGGTGCGCCCCACCCGCTACCGCAAGGTGGTACTGACCTCATGACTTTTACGCCGCATTCATTTACAGACCTCAACTGATCACTACCCGTCTCAAACCTTGTTTCGATATGAGCACTAATTGAAGCCACCTATCTGAACAGATAAAACCCTATCCAATTAGATAGCGAGATCTCTGCCTTCCAACTCGCTGTTTCAATCACTATCTCGCATTTGCTCAACCAACTCGCAGTCATTGAATCTCAGCTCTGGCTAATCGTGCTGTGGCACGACTGTAGCAATGTCCTCATCGGCTCTAACAAGAATCGAGCAAGCAAGAAATCGAGCCGTCCCAGAATTGAGTCCAGAAGAGACTCTCACAAAGTTTTCGGGTCGCCACGTTCGACCCCGGCCCATGGGCCAAGGAGAAAGAGATGAACAGGCAAATTCTAAGAGCTTCCGCGACGGTAGTGTTGTTAGCTGGATTAGCGTTGGTGTCCGCCGTCTCATCGGCGAGCGCACAGACCTCCAGCAAAATCGCTTCGGCCGATGTTCCGTTCAGCTTCATCGTCGGCGAGAAAACTCTTCCCGCAGGAAAGTATGTAGTGACTGCGATGACCAGCAGTGGAGACGCGTTGTTGATTAACAGCCGCGACGCCCAGTCTTCGGCGATTCGTTTGAGCAACGGCCTCGAACGCGGTCGTGGTGCGACAACTGCGAAGCTCGTATTCCACCGGTATGGCCAACGCTATTTCCTGGCTGAGGTATGGGGTGGCGAGAGCAACGGACGCCAACTCATGAAAGGTAAGCAAGAGCGCGCCATCGAGCGAGAGCTCGCGGCCATGTCATCGAAGAACGATCTGGCGATGAACAGTTACGAAAGAGTCGAAGTGCTGGCGCTCGCTCGCTAGCATTGAACCAAACCCGCGCGACAGGTGGGAACGTGCACTACTGACGCCCACCTGCTTCCCAGACAAGAACGGCAACCCAACGTCCCCGGGTTGCCGTTCTTGGTTTCTGCAGAAAGTATCCTGCGAGGACATCTCTTGCGGATAAATCTCTAAGGTCGGGAAGGGTGGGTTACCCACGCTTTTGTTAATCAGAAGCTGGCGGGGGTAAACCACCCTTCCCGACTTTGAGACACGTAACTTGTTCCCTAAAACTAAAGATCACCGATCCACCCAGCTAAAACCGGAATCCAACTCCGGCACTGAACTGGAAATTATGAGTTGTCCGGGCAGGAGTGGTGAAGGGAACGATTATTGGCAGACCAGTAGCCGGGTCCGCCACCAGAAAGTTACTGGTGCGGCGGCCGTAATGAATGAGCGTGTCGCCAGCGTCGAAGCGCGTAACTATTCGCCGTGTAGGATAGAATTCGAGCACGGCGCCTAGATCGGTGGCAAAGTGGGTACTCCGTTTGAACTCGAAAGTGAAAGGGAAAACGCCCCCACCCGCCAAGGGTAGAACATTAAAGGAACCCTCGCTAAAGCTCACCAATCCAGGACGAGCCTTTCCAAAGATTCCCCACTTCTCAAACCGCTTACCCGCTTTCACACCAGCGACTACCTGAGCGACAGTCCCGTTGCGCTCACATTGGATAACACAACGGTTGGGGAAGAAATAACCCACCCCTTCGAAGGCGACATTCTTGTTGAGATTGAAAGTGAATCTCCCGCCGACTCCCGGATCCATCCGATCATCACTGGGCTGGTCGCGATGCAATGCGGAAAACTCCGCGCCCACTTCATACTTTGGCGGATCATCAGTTTGTGCATAATTCACAGCCACGCAAAACAGAAGACAAAGAACACTCAAAGCCATCGCAACAAATGGATTTCGTTTCATCATCAAAACCTCATTTCAATCGGAACCCAGCTTCCAGTTAAGTTCTTCAGCGGGAGAGATCGCCTCTTGAGACACACCTATCCCCGCCTCCTGACTTCACTTTTCGCAGCCAGGAAAAAATATTCGTTCAGTTCTTGGGGAAACTTGTTTCAGACTCGGAAACAATTAGCTTCCGAGGAAAGAGAAAACACTCTCGCAGAGAGACCTTCTGAGCGACTTGGATTCAGAGACACGCAACACCACTTCAGATCTTCATGAACGGCTTAAGCACTTGCTACTGCTTGGGCCAAAGGTTTTCGATTCGGTCAGCGCCCCCGACCATTACGCGAAAACGCTGGGCAGGCGTTACCTCCTCCAAGGGCGTATTGCTGTGCGACGTACGCGTATCGTCCTTTGGGCTTCTTGATCGTACGCCCTTGATCGCGGCCTCCCACTTCTCCCACCTGGACACTTCATCTTTTGTGACTTCGGCCGGGCCGAAAGGCGTGTAAGTTGAATCGTGCAACACCCAAAGACTCCAGAGGCCCTCTTGCGGAAGCACCAATGCACTTGACTCCAGTTCGTACCGCTTGCCCTTCCACATGAATTCGATTTTGTTGTCCGTGATGAGTCCGGTCTTCTGGAAATCGTAGCCTTCGCGGGGAACGAGCGAGAAGATGAAGCGGCCTTTACCTTCGAGATAAAACCAAAGCAATGCGGCTGCAATGGTACTGCCCGGTTTTCCTGCCGACACCAGATTTCCATCGACCAGCAATCTATGCTCGTTCAGTCTTAACTCGACCGCATCCAACGTGAAATCGCGCGGCAGGGTCCCCGGCACACGATCCCTAAGCTGTGAACGATCGAACGAGACCTTAACCACGTCAACAATCTTCACTCCGGTTTCTTTATTAACCAGCAGGTCGAGAGCCAGTGCATCGCCGTCTTCAAGGACTTGCGTCTCTCCAGATCGCGGCAGCGTCGAAATCTTACCGCCCGATCCGTTTGCGCTGCGCTCTCGCAGTTTGCTTTCGAATTCAGAATCTATCGGGCTTACGGTGATGCTGAACTTTTTGTCCGACAATTCTGGTCTTACCAACAAGTCGTATCCGAATATAAAGCGACCGGCCGAATCAACCAGTACGCGGTGAATCACTCTGTTGCCTTCAATGAGAGCCTGCGATCTAACGCCATTGTGCAAGCTCACGCTGGTGGATCTGTTTTCCGCGATTGATGCTGTTTGACTCGTAAACGAGACATAACCGCCTTCAGGCAAAGGCACGATCAGCGGGCTACGCGATTCCTGGCCCAAGGCGAACTCCGGGAGCACGAACAGCAGCAGCAGCGCAAAACACTTAACGCTCATTCGATTCACTCCCTTTGATCACGGTGAGCTTTACCTGATCGATCGGTCGAAATCCCGCAAGACTTGACTCTGATTGCTCAGGGCCATTGGGCCACTGATTCCTGATGAACGTTGGTCGAACCTCCCTGACACGAGGCTGGCTTTTCTTGACGTAAACCACGCGAGTTACCACTCGTTCCTGAATCACTGGCACCTCGACGTTGCGAGTTTCGACGATGCGTTCAACCGGCGGATTCACAACCACAGCCTTCTGCGAACGCAACGCGAGAACCGTCACAGTTCCGAGCATCAACAAGAACATCGCGGCAATGACCAAAGGCACTCGCACTGGTTGAAAGAAAACCTGGCCCAACTTGTTCAGCAATCGCTCCTTCGGTGCAGGCGCCGGCAAATGGGCGTTTTGTACTGACTGTCTGAGACGCGCTGCCATGCGTTCGTTATAGACCGGCCAGAAGTCTGCGTCTGGCTTTGCCGTCTCAATCGATCCGTCAATGGTGTCGATTGTCGCGGTAAAAGATGAGTATTCCGATCGGCACGTCGCACACTGGTTCAACTCGCTCTTCAAGCTCGCCTGCTGGTCCAAGGTCGCCTCGTTGAAAACCAGATCGACTATTAGCTCTTGTGTCGCTTTGCAGTTATGCATCTCAAACTCCTGAGTTCAGTATTCTCCGGCAGCGCAGGCAATGTAGTCGTAAGATCGCACTTGCACATCGAGGTGCTCGCGCAATTTCTCCACCGATCGAAAGAGTGATTTCTTTACGGAACCTGTCGAACAACCCAACGCGTCGGCAATTTCAACATATGTCATCCCCTCGCAATGCTTGAGCAGGAAGATGAGTCGCTGCCTTGCCGACAATTGCGAAAGTGCCCGAAAGACTTTTTGAACCAACAAGTTGTTGTTCAATTCGTTCTCCTGATCCGGCGAACGAAGATGACGATCAGCGACGTTGATGGAATCGAAACTAACCAGGCGAATGTTGGTCTTCTGACCAAACTCTTCGACCGAAGCCGTGCGCTGATGATTCAGGAAGCAGTTGATCGTGATCTGGCGCAACCAGGTATAGAAGGACGACTCGTAGCGAAAGTCTTTCACTTTCGCAAAAGCCTTGAGCCAGACTTCCTGTGAGAGATCTTCGGCGTCCTGTCGATGACGACAATAATGGAGCGCCAGCGAAAATATTCGGCGCTGGTGTGTCCGGGCGAGCGAACAAAAGGATTCGACATCGCCGGCTTGCGCACGCCTGATCAGGTCACTCTCGCCGTTCACTGCCACCTGCCTTGTTAGATTGATCTTCTTAGTGCCTTTACGAATCCATAGACACTGCGGCTCACGTTTTGGTTGGCAAACAAAGGCTGGTATTTCAAGGCTGGCAAATTTGCAGATTGGGAAGGGTGGGTTTACCCCCCCCCCCAGCAGCTTAAGTAAAATCAGTGCTCAAGAGCGGGGGTAAACCACCCTTCCCAACCTGCAAATTTGCCAGGCTTGAATGCTACTGCATGAAAATACTCTCGCCGCTATTGAACAATTCGCCAGTTGTCGTTGGGTTCGGTCGGAATCTTCTTATGCCGCTCAACCCAATCAATGATCAACTCGCGTATTTCTTCGCTTGAGCGATAGACGATGGGAGCATCTTTGTACATCGAAAAGCCTCCGCCACCGTTGGCTCGGTAGTTATTGGTCGCGAGCCGGAACTTTTGCTTTGGCAGCACCGGCTTTCCTTTAAACTCCAGACCCTCGATTCGCTGCCCGCGCGGGTTCTTTAGATTGATCCGATAGCTGACGCCCTCGGCGATATCAAAGTTGTAAGCCGGAATCTTCTCATCGACCAGTTGGACGAGAGTCTTACCCGGCTCGTACTCGCGAAAATATTTGGCCGAATGTTCCAATGCTTCCTTCAATTGCTGGCCCGTCACTTCGATTACCACGAGCGTGTTCTCGTAAACATAAAGACCCGCAATGTCTCGAACCGTTACTGCTCCCTGCGGAATCCGGGCTTCCTGGTTGAACGGGGCTGCCATCGAAACATCGGCCCTGCCCACTTCCATTTGCAAGCGTTGCACTAAATCGATGATGGCCGTATCTCGAAAGCGTGCCTCTCTGGCGGTTAGCTCCTTTTCCGATTCACCAATCTGCTTCGAGAGCCACGTCTGAGTTTCACGATCGTAAGGCGCGGCTAGCGCCAATACTTCCGGATCCGGTTCCACCTTTTCATCAGTGGCGATTGTGCGTGCGCCTTTCGCATAGACTCGCCAGCTCGGGCCCACCTTATCCAGATAGAAATCGGCGCGCGCCAGATGCCGGCCCCAATGGTTTGCTTGCGTTAGTAATACGCCGTTGATGTAAAGAGATGGAATCTCTCGATGGGTGTGTCCCATGAAGATTACATCGATACCGGGAACCTCCTTTGCGATGGCAACGGCACGATTCTCATTTTGCACCTGACTGGGATTCACCTGGCCCGTGCGCAGGTCTTCTTCGACTCCCATGTGCATGGCGACAACCACGATGTCCGCTCGTTCCGTGCCCCGCAGAATTGGAACCCACTTTTTCGCCTCCGACAGCGGTTCACGAAACTCTAGCCCGGCGTAATTAGCAGCATTGTCCCAATTCGGAATTCCCGGAGTAGTGAGACCAAGAATGCCGACTCGCACACCGGCAATCTCCTTCACGATATACGGCTGATAATGCGTGCCTCCGGTTTTTGTTTCGTACGTGTTCGCCGAAAGCCAGGGAAACTTCGCCTCGCTGCGCGCCTTCTCCAGCACCTTCAGACCGAAGTTGTATTCGTGATTGCCTACGGCCATTGCGTCGTAGTTAAGAGAGCTCATGACGAGCATCATCGGACTGGGCGGCTGGTTGTTCTTCTTGTTGTGATAGTAGGCGAGCGGCGTGCCCTGAATGGTGTCTCCGGAATCCACCAGTACAGTGTTCGGATTTTCTTTGCGCACGCGTTTGATAAGTGTCGCAACTTTTGCCAACCCGCGGTTGTCCGGCTTATTGGTGTAGTAATCGATGGGAAAGATGTTGCCGTGCAGATCGGTTGTGCCAAGCACCGTGATGTGAACTCGAGTTGAGGCGTCGCTGCCGAAAAACGGCAAAGTCGCCAGCGCAAGAGTAACAATGAGCAGTCCCAAAACCAGCGCGAGTGTGCGATTGATTCTCATGGTTGGAGATTAACTGATCTGAACAAGCAAGTCAGGGGTCGGTTGTCAGTTGTCAGTTGTCAGTTGTCAGCTGTCCGTTGTCCTTTCGCCCAAGGGGTAAGGTTTAAGGGTAAGGTCGAGGTGTCTGCTTATGAGATCTCAGATCTCAGATTTGAGATCTCAAAAAAACTTCCCAGAGAAGGCACTAAACAACGGACTACTGACAACGGACTACTGACAACTGACCCGCTATTGATTCACAAACACTTCCGCAGCCGTCAGCCCGTCGATCTGGCCTTCGTAAACTTTCTTGAAGTGTTTGCGAACATAATCGAGCTTTTCCCGGTTCTCAAAGTAGATGCGGCCATTCTGGAGGATGAGATATGTAGGGCCGGTAAGCTTCTGTGGATCAAACTCAGGCGCCGACATCGCCACGGAATTCATATCTGTCCGGTTGAACTTTGCCAGGTAATGCCGAGTTACCGCCGGCGTCTCGTGTGCGATGGTCGCATTAGCAGGCGCGGTATCGCTGACAAACTTGATCGCCTCACGCAAGCCGTCGTCGTAAAACTCATCGTGCGGAAAAAAGTAGCCGGCTCGATTCGCGGCCAGTGCGTTCGTGTAAAGCGCAAAGTGTGGACCGTTTGCATAAGCAATCAAACCCGGCACGCCAACGAAAAGAAGCACGATAAAAGTAATGGCCGCCATTTGCGCTGATCGGTACGCAGCCAATCGTTGCGATATAAATCTCACAAACGCCATCGCGCCCACAGCCGCAGCCATGTAAACAAAAGGCATTAACGATAGTGCATAGCGTAACCACTTAGCGCCGGCCAACGAGTAGGGCACAATCCAGAAGAAGAGCATGAACAGAACAAACGCGTTGCCCGGGTGACGCCAGTTGCGAATTGCCACCACCAGCCCCGCGACAAACGCTGCCAGCACCACCAAAGGAATCTTTATCGCCATGAAAAGCAGATAGAAATAGGTTGGCGTGCCCCAGAAGGGTGTCCCCGACATGTTGTTCTTGTAGAGTTCTCCACCAAAGAAGTAGCCCGTGTGAACGAGTAGCCGTTCGCTCATATACGCGTCGAGGTAACCCCAGACATGTGGCAGCAACACCGCCGGATTTGCGATCAGGAAGGTGACCGCAATCAGGATGTAAAAGACTCGCGGTGTCCTGCCGCTCGGCTCGCCCGGTTCGGCTTTGCGCATACGAAACATGTGGTGATACAGCGCGTTGAGTCCGAAGTAGTGTGGAAAGTATTTCGACGCCATCATCAAACCAAACGAGCACGCGCTGAGAATGTAGTTTCTCTTTCTGACCGGCACATCGCGGGGACTGGTCTGTTTGGCTCGCAAGTAAAAATAGATTGCCAACAACATGAAGAAGACCAGCAGCGTGTCTTCCTTGCCGATGCGATTGAACGTGATGGCGTTAATCCCAAAGGTCCAGAAAGCGGCAGCGAAGAGCGCGGTCCAGCGATCGAAAAAAGCGAGGGTCAATAGAAAAAGGGGAATCACAGTGAGGGCGCCAAACAATGCGTTTGGAAATCTGAGTGCGGTTTCGTCACTAACTCGATGGGCTTCGTTGCCGTCGAAGGCCCGAGCCGCATGCAGTGAAACGAACATCAACGCCTTCATCAGCATCGGATGTTCGCCGTTGCCGCTGATGTCACCGCGATTGTAGTTACTAATCGCGTCCAACTTGTTCATCTCGTCTTCGGCAAAGCCGACTGCGCCCAGATTGTTAAAGCGCAAGCCAAAACCAAGAATGAAAAGGAGGGCGAGCGTGGCGACAACGCTCCAATCGAGTCCGGCTAGGAGACTCTGATTAAGGACGGAGGGGTTTCGAGGCCAACGCCTCGTGTCCGGCGAGAGGTCAGCGGCCGTTGACGAAGAACTGAACTTTAGATGACTGGACACTTGCGGAGCTTCCTTGAATGATCCACCCGGGATGTTATGCTAACCGTAACATGAAATCCGGGCACGAAAAACCGGGGGAATCGGTACGCGAACACGTCCGGTCAGACGGCTTGCCGGATTCGGCAATGACGTTCAAAAGCAATCAGAGCGCCAAATGAAGTCAGTACCGTAACGCGGTAGCGTCGGGTTGCCTTAGCAGCGATTACCGGTACGCTCGAAATTGATATAGTTAAGCATCGACCCGACGCTACCGCGCTACGGTACTGACTTCACCGCACACGCTTCAATGTCGGAATTTCACGACAAGAGTAAGCGGCACCAGACTCAATAAAATGGATAACTTGATCACCTCAAACATCACCCAACGCCCGATTCGAACGCTTGTCAGCGTCGCGGGAATTGCACTCGGCGTTTGCCTCGTCATGCTGTTTACCGGACTGGCGCGGGGCATGTCGAATGACCTGCAACGTCGGGCCTCGAACGTCCGCGCCGAAATTATTTTTACGCGACCCGGCTCGATGGGATTGACTACGTCCTCGGCTAACCTCAGCACACAATATGTAGATCGCTTGAAGCAGATCGAAGGAGTTGCGGAAGCGCTCCCGGTAATTCGCTACATTTTTCAGGGGAGTCGCGGGTTCGGCTTTGAACAGATTGAAGGCGTTGAGTGGGACGCGTTTTCGCGCATGAACGAGGTTCGATTGACCAGCGGTCGAGCTCCACAAGCTAGTGACGAAATCGTGATCGATGAAACCAAGTCGCGCAATAACAATCTCAACGTGGGCAGCACGCTATCGCTGTTTGGCAGCAAGCCTTATCGCGTGACCGGGATCTACGCGCCGGAGTCAGGCGCGCGCGTAAAGATGACTTTGCCGGCAATGCAGGAAGCACTGGAGTCTCCGGGAAAGGCGACCTACATTCTGATTAAGGTGCGGGATCCTGAACAACAAGTGGCAGTGGCGGAGAGAATCCTGCAGGAACTGCCGGGCAACAAAGTCCAACTCACTCGCGATGTTTTCACCAGTATCGAGAAGAACATTCCTTATTTGGGTGTCTTTCTCAGAGTGCTGGTTGAGCTGGCAGCTATCGTGAGTGCGCTGGTTGTGATGCTGGCGATGTACACAACCATCACGGAGCGAACACGTGAGATTGGAATTCTAAAAGCGATGGGCGCCTCGCGCGGCTACATCATTGCCATCATCGAGAAGGAAGCTTTGCTGATCAGCGTGATCGGACTGGCGGTGGGATTCGTAGTTTCGTTCATCGCGGGTTACTTGATTCACCGCGTGTACGGTTTGTTATTCGAGTTCGGCTGGCGTTGGGCCATTACCGCAGCGGCTATTGGAATGCTCGGCGGAGCATTGGGCGCGTTGTACCCGGCACTGCGCGCGTCAAACCTCGACGCGGTGCAAGCGCTGGCGCATGAGTGAGGAAGAGCTATTTCTCATTTGAGATTGGACATTTCTCATTTGTCGTTTATAAGCAGTTGTCTCGTCTGCCCCAACAACTTCTAAATTCACACTTATTCAAACTACTCAAAGTTAGTAAGAGAATTACTGTTCAGAATGGACCAAACGGTAAGTTGGATCGCGGGATCAAATGTCCAATGATCAATGTCAAATCTCAAATGATCATTGGGTTTTATTTACAGTCTCTTCCGAGCCCTCATCAACCGCAATATCCGCATCCGTCGTAACGCTTCTCAGCGACAGTCCTCTGCGCACAATTAACGCGACTCCGACGCTGGTCCAAAAGATGTCGCGACCTTTGCGAACGATCGCCAGCGTCACACCGATCGCCGAAGTGAAGCCCAGCACCTTGGCCAGCATTCCAGTCCCGCCTTCATCAACTCCCACCCTCAGCGGCACAAACTTGAAAACCACATTAATAATCCGGTTGACCGACTCGAGGATGAACGCCGTCAACAACGTTGGCGCTACATCGCTAATGAACGAAAGCGTCGTATAGACCTCGGCGATGCCCGCCATGTGAAAACAGATCTCGAGTAGGAAGATAGGCAATATCCGCTTGCGGTTGCGCCTATAGAACCCATAGATCCGATCCTCAAGCGTTTGGGCACGTGGGATTGCGCGTTCCATCTTCGCTCGTGCCAAACCGCGCCGGTGCAAGTAGCCGAAAGCCCCACTCAGAAACCGCCACTGCTTATGAATCACGAGGTAACCCAGTGGCACGATTAGCGTGCTCACCACCAGCGCTGCGATTGCGGCAATCCGCAAAGCTTTCGGCAAGTGAAAACTAAGCAGGAGCGCTGTCGTACCTGAAAGAATAACCAGCACCACGGAAAGGCTGTAGAAGATATTCTCGAGCGCGAGCGCCGCCAGCGCCGACATTAACGGGACGCGATTTCGGACAAAGACCGCTTTCGAAGGCTCGCTCACCGCCACGCTTGCCAGCGGAATGATGTTGCCAAGCGCATCACCCATGAGCCTGGCTTGCAAAGCATCACGAAAGCGCAGCCGATGTGGTTCTTCAAAGCAGTTAACCCAAGCCAGCGACCGAACCACATACCTAAGCGACGAGATGCCGAGTATCAGCAGGAAGCCGGCACCGAGACGAGTGATGCCAGCGAGAATCTTGTCCACGCCGGCAACTCGAATGAAGTAGACAAAGAGAGCCAGTCCAAGAATGGCGAAGACAATTCCGAGTGGCGCGAGACGGCGAGTGCGGGTGGCGGTGGCTTTAGATTGGCTCATTGGGCTTGGTGGCTATCGTGCCCTCCGCAGGGATGCTTGGCAAGATGAGGGCCAAAGAAATTTTCCATATCTCATTTACCATTTTTCATTTGTCATTCTGGCAGTGAGAAGTATCATTGCGTGTCATCATAGAGCATTCGCAGTTGCTTATTTGCGAACCTCATAAGCTCATGAACTATTCAGACACCTCACAATTGCGCGCAAATGAACTCGAGGATCGTTTGGTCGAGTTTGCGGTACGAATAATCCGGCTCTCCGCTAACCTACCGAGAACCGCTGCCGGAAGGCACATTGCGGGGCAGATACTCCGGTCTGGAACATCACCCGCGCCCAACTATGGTGAAGCTCGAGCGGGCGAAAGCCTGGCTGATTTCACACACAAGATTGGCATCGTCCTAAAAGAACTCAACGAAACATTGATCTGGCTTCGCGTTCTAGACCGGAGTGAACTTGTGAAACGAGAAGTGTTAGCGGAGATTAGTCAGGAGAACAAAGAACTTTCCAGAATCTTCACCGCTTCCATAAAGACGGTCAAGCGAAGAGCAAAATGAGAAATGATCAATGCCAAATGATCTATGGCAAATGGTTCCTGCTTTCGCCTTTTGCCTTTTGACTTCCCCTTTTAATATGATGCTACGTCCTAATTCAAAACCATCCTTTCTAGTTCTGGGAAGCATCGCGGCGAATTCCCCGCCGCGGAAGCAGAGGCAACCAATGAGTCAAAGCCAAACAGCAATTGAACAGCGAACCGGTCTTCCGCTGACCACACTTTCTGAAGACGAGCAGATGTTTCGCGCCAGCGTCCGGGAATTTGCCGAGGGCGAGTTGCGGCCGCGTGTCGAAGAGATGGACGAGCAGGCCAAACTCGATCCCGCATTGATCAAACAGTGTTTCGACCTTGGGTTAATGGGAATTGAAACTCCGGAAGTTTATGGCGGCGCGGGCGGCTCATTCTTTACCGCGATTCTCGCTGTCGAAGAACTTTCTCGTGTTGACGCCTCGGTCGGTGTTTTTGTCGATGTCCAAAACACACTCGTTAACAACGCGCTCGTGCGCTGGGGCACTGAAGAGCAGAAACAGAAATACCTGACGCAGCTTGCCGCAAAAAGTGTCGGCGCCTATGCCTTGAGCGAAGCCGGTTCAGGTTCTGACGCGTTCGCAATGCAGACCCGAGCGACCGACAAGGGCGATCACTACGTTATCAACGGCCAGAAACTCTGGATTACAAACGGCATCGAAGCAGAGATTTTTATCTTGTTCGCCAACGCTAATCCGGAAGCGGGCTATCGCGGTATCACGGCGTTCATCGTCGAAAAAGGCTTTCCCGGTTTCTCAGTTGGGAAAAAAGAGAACAAGCTCGGCATCCGCGCGTCGTCGACCACAGAATTGATCTTCGACGACTGCAAAGTGCCGAAAGAAAATCTGCTGGGAGAATTCGGCAAGGGCTACAAAGTTTCCATTGAAACCTTGAACGAAGGGCGCATCGGTATCGGCGCGCAAATGATTGGCATCGCACGCGGCGCGATGGAAGCGGCGCTCGGATACACGAGCGAGCGTCAGCAGTTTGGCAAGTCGATCAACCAGTTTCAGGGAGTGCAGTTTCAGTTGGCAGAGATGGCAACAGAACTAGAAGCGGCCCGCTTGCTGGTTTACAACGCGGCGCGGATGAAGGACGCCGGTTTGAACTTTGTGAAGGAAGCGGCGATCGCCAAGCTTTACGCCTCGCGGGCAGCCGAGCGAATCAGCTCTGTCGCCATCGAGCTCTACGGCGGTTATGGTTTCGTTAAAGACTATCCGGTAGAGAAATACTGGCGCGATTCGAAGATTGGCGCGATCTACGAGGGAACTTCGAATATGCAGTTGCAGACGATTGCGAAGTTAATGATTGGGAAATAGGGAAAGATTGGGCTTTGGGCTTTGGGCTTTGGGCTTTGGGCTTTGGGCTTTGGGCTTTGGGCTTTGGGCTTTGTACTTTTAGCCAGACTGGCTGAGCGACTCTAGAAACACAAAGTTCAAAGTACTAAGTTCAAAGTACTAAGTACAAAGACCAAAAACAGACTACTTGGTAACCTTAACGTTCTTGCGTCGCCTCTATGACAACCAATCGAATCGACATCTTCAAACAAATGCTCCTGACCGATCCCGTCAACAGCGCCATCTTGTTTGGCCTCGCTAAGGAGTACGAAAAGGCTGGGTCTGATGAAGAGATGATTGAAACGCTCAATCGCTATCTCGAAATTGCCGATGACGAAGGAAACGCGTTTGGCATGGTGGCGCGCGCGTACGAGCGAACGGGTCAGAGAGAGAAAGCCAAAGACGCATACCTGCGCGGTGTTGATGCCGCCGTCGCACACGGTCATCCGAGCATGGCCGAAGAATACCGATCGACGCTATCGAGTGATTATGAATAACGACACAAAAGTACTGAAGCTGGTGCGAAAGAACGATTCTGAAGTCCCAACTGAAAGCGATGCGGCGGTCACTGAGAACGCAGCGTCGCCAGGGATCGAGGCGACTGCAGCACCCGCCCGGGAACCGGTCCGCAAACCGGCGGCTCCGCAGCGACTCGTCCCGCGTGCACAACGCCAGCGAGAACCCTCTGCCAAAAATGCGGCCGTTGAAGATCCGGACTTAACTCCCGGGCAGATGATTGACGTCTATCGCACGATGTACATCTCTCGCCGCCTCGACGATAAAGAGATTCAGCTCAAGAACCAGAACAAGATCTTTTTTCAGATCAGCGGCGCCGGACACGAGGCCGTGCTAGTGGCAGCGGGCCTGGTTCTGAAACCTGGTTACGACTGGTTCTATCCTTACTATCGCGATCGTGCCTTGTGCCTGCAGCTCGGGATGACGCCGCTGGAACAGTTGCTGTCAGCGGTGGGCGCTGAAAAAGATCCCAACTCACATGGCCGGCAAATGCCTTCGCACTGGGGCCACAAGAAACTCAACATCGTCTCGCAGTCGTCACCGACCGGCACGCAACTACTGCAAGCAGTCGGCTGCGCTGAAGCGGCTTATCGCGTCAAACTGATTCCAGAGTTGCAGGACCGTCTGGCCGGATTTCACGACGACGAAGTTGTTTATGTCTCGGTTGGCGACGGTACGACCAGCGAAGGTGAAACCTGGGAGGCCTTCAACACCGCGTGCAACTTGAAACTGCCGGTGCTGTTTCTGGTCGAAGACAATGGTTATGCGATCAGCGTGCCGGTCGAAGTGCAAACTGCCGGCGGTGACTTTTCCAAACTGATGGAAGGTTTTCCGAACCTCCACATCGAGCGCTGCGATGGCACGGATGTGCTGGAATCACTCGCCGCGATGCGTCGGGCGGTCGAGCATTGCCGTAGCGGGCAAGGTCCATCACTTGTACATGCCAAAGTTATTCGCCCTTATTCCCATTCGCTTTCTGACGATGAAAAGCTCTATCGACCTGACGAAGAACGCACCGCCGACTCCGAAAGAGATCCGATCAAGCGGTTTGGCGCGTTGCTGATCGAGCAGAACGTCATTGATCAAGATGGCCTGCAGAAGATCAAGGACGAAGCAGATCGACTGATCAACGAAGTTGCAGACGAGGCTTTAGCAAGTCCGCAACCGGCTACTGATACCGCGACGGACTTTGTTTACTCGCCTGATGTTGATCCCACCTCCAGGGAATTCGATACGGAAGACAAAGCTGAACTGTCAGGCAACGCCGGCACGATGGTCGATCTGATCAACCGCGCGCTGCACACCGAGATGGCACGCGATCCACGCATCGTCGTCTTTGGTGAGGACGTTGCGGACTGCTCACGCGAAACGAATCTGGAACGTGTGAAAGGGAAAGGCGGTGTGTTCAAAGTCACCGCGAACCTGCAACGCAAGTTTGGCGGCGCGCGCGTTTTCAACTCGCCTCTTGCGGAAGCGAACATTGTTGGCCGCGCTATCGGCATGGCTACCAGGAATCTGAAGCCGGTGGTTGAGATTCAGTTCTTCGATTACATCTGGCCCGCGATGCACCAGATTCGGAACGAGCTGGCCTTGATGCGCTGGCGTTCGGGAAACGAGTGGAAGTCGCCGCTCGTGATTCGCGTTCCCGTCGGCGGTTATCTGAAGGGTGGTGCGGTTTACCACTCGCAATCGGGCGTATCTACGTTCACACAAATTCCCGGGTTACGCGTTGTGTATCCTTCAAACGCTCTGGATGCTAACGGCCTGTTGCGCACCGCCATTCGCTGTGACGACCCGGTCTTGTTCCTCGAGCACAAACACCTTTACCGCCAGGCTTATAACAAGTCGCAGTATCCACCAGACGATTTCATGATTCCGTTTGGCAAAGCAAAGACCGCTCGCGAAGGCAATGACATTTCGATCATCACATACGGAGCACTCGTGCAACGCTCTGTGGTTGCGGCCAAGCAGGTTGAGCAGCAAGGGATCAGCGTTGAAGTGATCGATCTGCGCACGCTCGCGCCGTACGACTGTGAAGCCGTTGTCGCGTCGGTGAAGAAGACTAGCAAGGTGATTGTTGCCCACGAAGACTCGCGGTCGTTTGGTTATGGCGGCGAGATCGCGGCACGCATTGCGGACGAGCTGTTCGAGTATCTTGATGCTCCGGTTCGGAGAGTGGGAGCGCTGGACACCTTTGTGGCGTACGCGCCGCAGTTGGAGGACGTGATTCTTCCGCAAGTGGGCGATGTGGCGAAGACGATTCAGGAACTCCACAGCTATTGAGTTACGCTCAAGGTGACTGAGCGCGAGAAGAGAAATCAGCCGCGGATGAACGCGGATTAGACGGATCTGAGCAGAGATTTCCCAGATCCGTTGATCGCGTTCATCAGCGGCTGATTTTTGTAACTGCCTTCCCGATCCACTCCTTGTCCCGCAGATTGGGCTTTATATGAACAAAAAGAATAACAAGGCACCTATATCGCAATGACCCGGTTACGAATGGCATACTCCCGCCACTCTCTCGTGTGATTTAGGCCGTAACCTCACAACCTGACGCACTCCCCCTTGCGAATCATCTGGATGTATTGAGTAAGGAGGAGCAAAGACTCATGAGTAAGAAAGTATACGTTCTGGCAACGGGAATAGTGCTGGCGCTCACAAGTGCCGGCAGTTCTCTCGGACAAGAAACGACCACCACTACAGTTACGCAAACACCAACCACGGTAACCAAGACTGTGCAGAACCCTGACGGCTCGTTTACGGTGATTGAATATCCCGCGGGCAAGGAAGTGCAGGTTGTGCTCGATCCAGTCGGAATAACTGCCGATGGCGCAGCAACGATCTTGAGAGACAGCGCGGGAACTCGCATCAAGATCAATCTCAACAAGTTGCCCGCAGAAGTTACCACCATCAATCTTTACGCGATTGACGAAACGGGAGCGGTGACATCACTGGGACCAGCAACCGTGTCGAACGGTTCCGTCAGTTTCAACACAACGACACCATTGAGCAAATTCATGCTCATCGCGTCACCTGAGGCGACGCTGGCTACCTATGAGCCGCAGACAAAAGTCCTGTTTCGCAGCGCGGTGCCCGCAGGCTTAGCTGTCGTTCCGAGGGTCGTCAATCCTGTAGGCGTAAGAGTAGCGGCCACCACTGTCGAACAACCGGCGGTTGTTACTCAACCATCGACAGTTGTAACTACTCCACAGCCATCCGCGGTTGTAACTACTACACAACCATCGACAGTTGTAACCACCACGCAGCCAGCCGCTGTGGTAACTACTACACAACCATCCGCTGTGGTGACGACGACACAACCCGTGACAACGACTGTTTACACCGTTCCCATGCTGAACATTCCGATGTTCCAAAAGGGCGACGAAACCAAGATGACAGTTAACTTCACCGGGCCGCTCGCCGGTGCTCGCGCGAATGTTTTCATCACCCCACGAAAAGATGGGCCGACGGAAGTGAAAGTGCGCTTCCATGATTTGAAAGAAGTGCCAAGTGGCAAGGTCTATCAGGTTTGGGCAGCATCACCAGACAACCAGTTCGTAAAACTCGGGCAGGTAGTAAACGCCCCGGGTAGAAACGAAGCAGAGGTTAAGTCAGAAGTGACACTGCCCGACTTCGGCCTGCTAATCACACTGGAAGACGCGACGGGAGATTTGACGAGCCCGCACGGCAACCGGATTGGTTTCGTTGAAATCGTGAAGTAAGTAGACGAAACGACAAAACCATCAGCCGCGGATAAACGCGGATTAGACTGATCTGAGCTAAGAATTTCAGATCCGACTGATTCGCGTTTAATCCGCGGCTGATTTCATTTCTTAGTCGGTACCGTAACGCGGTAGCGTCGGGTCCCACGTGGCTGCGTAGCGATCTCGTTTGTAAAAGGCCCTCGCATTAGACTGATCTGAGCTAGGAATTCAGATCCGACTGATCCGCGTTTAATCCGCGGCTGATTTCCTTTCCCTAAAAAACTTTCCGATCGATTTTTCTTGTATTAAGATACCCGCCTCGGAGTTGTCCCCCGGCTCGGCTTCTGATCGCTTCCAGTCTTCCCGACAATCCCGAACAGCCTTGCTGGTAACTTAACAACAAGCTTCCCGGCTTTTGCCTTGGTGATTAACGATCATGTACAAGCGACCCCCCCTCCCGTTTGGCGCCTTCCTGTTTCTGTTCACGATCATTTTCACGGCGACCGCGGCCAGCGCGCAGGAAACTCTTCCTGAATTAGTCCGGCGCGTGAAACCTTCGGTCGTAGCCATCGCAACTTACGACGCAAAAGGCGAAACGATCATGACCGGCAGTGGGTTTTTTCTACGTCCCGGTCATGTCGTAACTAATCTTCACGTCGTACGTGGCGCCGCACGAGCAGAAGTAAAAACGCTCGATGGCAAGGGACGAGTCTTTCAGGTGAAAGGTACTCTCGCGATTGACGTGGAAGGCGACCTGGCGATTCTGAGCGTAGACGCTCCGTTGGATCGCGTTAGGAAAAGCGAACTCGCGACGACTTTACCTGAGGAGGGTGAATCCGTCCTGGTAATCGGCAATCCGTTGAAGCTGGAAGGCTCAGTGACCAACGGCATCGTCTCAGCTGTCCGCGAAGTTCCGAATGTCGGTCGCATTATTCAGATTACCGCGCCAATTTCGCATGGAAACAGCGGCAGCCCGGTGTTCAATCTCCAGGGCCAGGTGATTGGCGTGGTAACGGTGAAGGTGACCAACGGTCAAAACATCAACCTCGCCATCTCATCCGCGCGCGTTGAGACGCTCAAAGTTGAGGATCTGCGCCCTCTCGCTTCGCTTCCCGGTCGGGACAGAAACACTGATCTGGCTGAGTCGCTCTATCGGACGGGCCTTGATTCACTTTGGCTGGGGAACTATGACAACGCCATCGGCTATTTTGAGAATGCAGTGAACAAGAACCCCCGACTCGCGGACGCCTGGGTGCAAGTTGGATACTGCAAAGTTAAGCAGGGGAAAAGTCTTGAAGGGGTAAAGGCGTATCAACAAGCACTGCAACTGCAACCGGCGTCGGCAGATGTGCACAACAAACTAGGCGATGCTTTTTACTACGCAGGAAACCTGGTTGAGGCAATCGCCGCTTACAGCGAGGCAGCGCGATTGAAACCGGAGAACGCGGAAGTCTATTACAATCTCGCGCTTGCTTACTTTGAGAGCGGCAATCCCAGTCGTGCTATAGCGGAGGCGAGGGTACTCCGCCGCCTCGATGAAAAGCTATATCAAAAGTGGATTGTCGACAGCGGCCAACAGCGGTGAGCAACGATAACTGGCCTGCCTGACAAGTTTGATCAATCAACAGGTTGGGAAGGTGGGCAAGGGCAGCGCAACTTCGTTGCTCCGAAGGAGCTACGTCCTCCAGCCTAAGGTTGCCGCTTCGGCTACCTTGGGATCAATTCGTTAACAGAATTCTACCCGGAACAGGTTGCGGCCCTGAGCCTTGGGAATGAGCAATTTTTGTGAAGTATTCAGGCGCAACCTGTTTCAGGTAGGGGAACCTTAATTGCGAGGATCGCGCTCCGTTTATCCACCTTCCCCAACCTGCTAATTGTTAAATTCCTAAATCTCCCGTTCAACCTAGAACTGAGCTTCAACAGTAGCGCTTACTCGCCGGTGCCGGTGAACACTCGCCGATCGATGCTTTGCGGATTTCCTAACACTACGAAACGGATGTTGCGCATGTACTTCTGGGCGGCTGCCTGAACTTCCGCGGGCGTAACGCTCTTCACTCGCTCAATAACCTCAACCGAATTTCGCCATCCGCCACCAATCAATTCATACTCAGCCAACTCGCCGGCCTGTGCTGCGTTCGTCTCCTGTCCGAGGTAGTAATTCGTCAGGAACTGAGCCACTACTGCCTGAATATCGTCATCGCCGACCTGATCCCGCTGGAGTCGCGACACCTCGTCAAGCATCGCTCTCATCGCCTGGTTTGCATCGACCGCAGTTACATAAAGTCCGCCGACGTTGGCGCCCTGGCTCAAAAGAAATGCGCTCGGCGCATATGAAAGATTACGTCGTGACCTGACCTCTTCAAAAATTCGATCTCGCAGGATCGCACTCGCAACTCGCATCGGATAGATGTCCCGAGACGTTAGCGGCGGCGCTGTGAAATAGCCCTGAATGTAGTTGGTGCGCAACTCGCGCGAGGTAACATCAACCGACGATCTGTCGAAAGCGAGTTGTGGCACCGGCGTCGAGGTGTAATTACCTTTCGGCATCTTGCCGAAAGCCGCAGTCACCATCGTGCGCAGCTGGTTGACATCGAGATCCCCGACCACGACCAACAACAACTGCGACGTCTGCATGACCTTGCGATGATGCGCTCGCAGCTCGTCGGCAGTAAGGCGGCCCATACTCTCAGCGGTTCCCTGCGCCCGGTTCAAGTAAGGATGCCCAACATACGCCGCTCGTTCCTGCAGTCGCTGTAGGTAAGTATCTGGATCGTCAGTGTCGTCGCGGAGCGTCGAGACGATTCGCAATTGCAGGAGCGCGACGTCTTCTTTGACAAAAGCCGGCCGGAGCGCGACATCAGTGAAGATTTCCCACGAGCGATCAAAGTTTATTCTGGTGCTACCCAGCGACAGCACCGAATAATCGTTAGTCACGCTTGAGCCGAGCTGAATGCCTAATCGCGCGCGCTCGCTGCGCATGCGAGCACGAGGGAAACTAGCACTCGCCTCAGTAGCGGCCGTCAGCATCAGATCTTCAATTCCCGCATTCAAGCGTCGTGAAGGCAGTTTGACGGTAGCCGCAGGCCTTTTCATTCG